>JBAVOA010000244.1:0-8000 GCA_049691635.1 Aestuariivirga sp.
TGGTCAGCAACCGTCACCGCAATCGCCGCCCCGAACTGGTGCTTGATCCAGGCCAGCATCATGTCAATGACCGACGATCCTCCGGCACTCGTCAGCCGGTCCCGGTCTGCTTCGAACAGGGATTGCAGGACCTGCACCCGTGGAAAGCTCTCGCGAAAACCCGGCAGGCTCTCCCAATGGCAGGTGGCCCGGTAACCATCGAGGACACCGGCGCTCGCCAGAATGAACGGCCCCGTATCAATCCCCGCCAGCAGCACGTTTCGGGCCGCCAACTTGCGTAAGACAGCGAGCGTCGGCTTACTGATACCTTTCTCCGGTTCATAGCTGGCGCACACCATCACCATCGTGGGCCGGCCCACATCCGCCAGACTGCCCGAGACAGAAACAGGAATGTCATTGGATGCAGACACCGCTTGGCCATCCACTGAAATGAAACGCCAGGCAAATTTTCGTTCAACATAGCGGTTCGCCACGCGCAACGGCTCAAGCGCTCCAAAGAGCGAAATCATCGAAAACCGGGGAACCAGGTAAAAGACGACGTCCATAGGTATCATGGCGTAAATTGCTAAATTATTGGCGAAAAAAGTCAAACTTGGAATTGGGATAGGGCTAACCTCGGCGCAAACGGAGAAACCCCATGAATCCCAAGATCATCATTACCTGCGCCGTGACAGGGGCTGGCGACACGGTTGGCAAGAGCCCGAACGTGCCTGTAACGCCCGAACAGATCGCCACTTCCGCCCTCGAGGCCGCCCAGGCCGGTGCCGCCGTGGTCCACTGCCATGTCCGCGATCCAAAGACCAGCAAGGGCTCCCGTGGCGTTCACCTCTACATGGAAGTCATGGAGCGCATCCGCGCCAAGAACAAGGACGTCATCATCAACCTGACCGCCGGCATGGGCGGCGATCTCGACGTCGGCCCTGGAGAAACCCCGATGAAGTGGGGCGCAGGCACCGACCTCGTAGGGCCGGTTGAACGCCTCGTTCACATTGCCGAACTCCGTCCAGAACTTTGCACACTGGATTGCGGCTCGCTCAACTTCGGTGATGGCAACACCATGGTTGTACAAACACCGGCGCAATTGCGCGAACAGGCCCGTCTCATCAAGTCCTATGGCGTGAAGCCCGAAATGGAAATCTTTGATTCCGGAAACCTCTGGTTCGCCAAGCAGCTCTGCGCCGAGGGCCTGATCGACAGCCCGCCCCTCTTCCAGCTCTGCCTCGGCATTCCCTGGGGCGCACCCTACAACACGGAAACCATGGCCTATCAGAAGGCCCAGTTGCCAGAGGGCGCGGTCTGGGCGGCCTTTGGCATTGGCCGCAATGAATTTCCGGCCGTGGCGCAAGCCGTCCTTCTGGGCGGCCATGTGCGGGTGGGCCTCGAGGATAATCTCTGGCTCGAAAGAGGCGTTCATGCCACCAACGGCAAGCTCGTGGAAAAAGCCGTAAAGATCATCCAGCTACTGGGAACCAACATCGCCACCCCCGATGAAGCCCGCGCCATCCTGAAATTGAAACCACGGACTTGAATACCATGAGCAAGATCAAGACAGTCGGAATTGCCGGAACCGGACTGATCGGCGCGGGCTGGGCCGCCCGCCTGCTCATCCGCGGCTTTGATGTCATCGCCTACGATGTGCACCCCGCTGCAGAGGCCAAGCTCCGCGCCGCAATAGATGTTGCTTGGCCCTCGATGTCCAAGCTGCTGGGTACCATCGGTAAAAAAGGGAAACTCAGTTTCACCACTGATCTCAAGGAGATGGCCTCGAAGGCTGATTTCATCCATGAAGCAGCCCCGGAACGGGAGGAACTCAAGGTCAAGCTGTTCCGCGACATCGACGCAATCGCCCGCCCCGAGGTGATCATTTCCTCATCCTCCTCAGGCTTCCTGCCCACCACTTTGCAATCCCAATGCCAACGTCACCCCGAGCGTGTGATCATCGGCCACCCTTTCAATCCCGTCTATCTCCTGCCTCTTGTTGAAACCGTTCCAGGCGCCAAGACCTCAAGCGAAACCATGGACCGCGCCGGTGTCTATTTCGAATCCATCGGCATGCAGGTGCTGCGCCTCAAGAAGGAAATCGAAGGCTATATCTGCGACCGCCTGCAGGAGGCCCTGTGGCGCGAGGCCCTGCACATCCTCAACAAGGACATTGGCACCACCGGGGATATCGATGACTCCATCGTCTATTCCGCCGGCATGCGTTGGGCCTTCATGGGCTCCTTCCTGACCTATCACGCAGCTGGCGGCCCCGGCGGCATGCGCCATTTCATTTCGCAGTTTGACCCCACCCTGGAGCTTCCCTGGACTGACCTGCCGTTCCCCAAATGTAATGATACCCTGCAAAACCGGCTGATTGACGGTTGCGAAGCGCAAGCCGCTGGCCAGACCGTGGCGCAAATCGAAGCCAAACGAAACGACGTACTGGTCGACATGATGCGCCTGTTCAAGCATCACAAGGTGGGCGCGGGATTGGTGCTTGCCCGTGATGAGGCAAAGCAGGGAAGCAAGGCCAAGCGCTGGAAAAAATCCGACAAGCTCGATGGTCCGGTCAAACTTCATAAAGGCGAAGTTCTTTCCGCCTGGCTCGATTACAACGGCCACATGACGGATGCGGCCTATCTCATCGCCTTCGGTGACGGCCTTGATGCCTTCTTCCGCTACATCGGCGACGATGAAGCCTACCGTGCCACCGGAAACACCTTCTTCACCGCCGAAACCCACGTAAACTATTACAAAGAAATGAAAAATGGCGAAGGCTTCTGGATTGAGACCCAGGTTCTCGGTTGTGATGAAAAGCGCATGCACCTCTTTCACCGCATGTACCATGGCAAGACCAAGGAATTGGTCGCCACCAATGAAATCATGCAGTTGCACGTGAACCAGAAGGCGGGGAAAGTCGTTCCCATGCGGAGTGACTTGTACGAAGCTTTGTCCTCAATCGGCAAAGCCCACAAGAAGCTGAAGAAGCCAAAGGAAATGGGCAGCGTCATGCAAGTCAAAAGGAAAAAATAATCATGCAACAGCGCGTGATGATTACAGCAGCAGCCGCAGGCATAGGCCGGGCCATTGCCAAGGCTTTCTATGACGACGGCGCAAAGGTCCACATCTGCGACGTCAATGAGCCAGCGCTCGCCGCCTTTCGCGAGGAATTCCCCGATATCGCAGCAACCCTCGTGAACGTGGCAAATGAGGTCGAAGTGGACGCCTGGTTCGATGACGCGCTGGAAGATCTGGGCGGCCTCGACGTGCTGGTGAACAATGCCGGCGTCAAGGGCCCGACGGCTCCCATTGACGACGTGGAATTCGCCGACTGGAAAGAATGTCTCGCCATCTGCCTTGACTCCCACTTCCTCTGCGCAAGGCGCGCCGCTCCCGTGATGAAAGCGCAAGGCTCGGGCAACATCATCAATCTCTCCTCAACCGCCGGGCAATATGGCTTCGGCAACCGCACACCCTATGCGGCGGCCAAATGGGCCGTCATTGGCTTGACCAAGTCTCTGGCCATTGAACTCGGTCCCCACAATGTGCGCTGCAATGCCATTTGCCCCGGCGCAGTGCGCGGCGACCGCATCAACCGCGTGATCCAGGGCGAAGCCGATATTCGCTGCGTTCCATTCGACGCGATCGCCAAGGAAATGACCTGGTCCCAATCAATCCCGCGCTTTGTGGAGCCGGAGGAGATTGCCGATATGTGCTTGTTCTTGTCCTCTCCCGCCGCCAAAATGGTCAATGGCCAAGACATCGCTGTCGACGGCCACCTCGAAACCATGCACATCAGGTAGAACGCAATGGATTTCCGCCTTTCCGAAGAACAGGACATGATCATCAAGACGACGCGGGATTTCGTCGTCAATGAACTCTATCCCCATGAGGTGGAGATCGAGAATACCGGGGTCTTGCGCCCGGAGCTGCGCGAAGAGATCAAGGCCAAGGCGATTGCCGCCGGGCTCTATGCCGCCAACATGCCAGCCGAAGCGGGCGGTGCCGGCCTCGATACGCTGACCTGGGTTCTCTATGAAAAGGAACTGGGCCGCGCCAATTATGCGCTGCACTGGAACTGCGTGGCCCGCCCTTCAAACATTCTCATGGCCTGCGTGGGCGACCAGCGCGAGAAATATCTTTTCCCCGCCGTGCGCGGCGAGATGGTCGATTGCCTGGCCATGACCGAACCCGGCGTGGGCTCCGACGTGCGCGGCATGAAATGCGCTGCCAAACCGGATGGCGATGATTTTGTGATCAACGGAACCAAGCATTTCATCAGTCACGCCGATGAAGCCACTTTCACCATCCTGTTTGCGGCAACAGGCGAAGAGGATACACCGCGCGGCAAGAAGAAGCTGATCACCGCTTTCCTCGTGGATAAAGGCACCAGGGGCTTCACCGTGCGGGACGGCTACAGGAATGTCTCCCACCGCGGTTACAATAATTGCATTCTCGAATTCAATGACTGCCGCCTCCACAAGTCGCAAATCCTCGGAGAGTTGCACAAGGGGTTTGAAGTCGCCAATGAATGGCTGGGGGCCACCCGCCTGCAAGTTGCTGCCACCTGCATTGGCCGGGCCGAACGCGCCTTGGAACTTGCCAAGCAATATGCCGTGGACCGTCACCAGTTCGGTCAGCAGATCGGGAAATTCCAGGGCGTCTCTTTCAAGCTCGCCGACATGGCCCTGGAATTGAAGGCTGCCGAATTGCTCACCCTTGAAGCCGCCTGGAAATTTGACCAGAAGACCGTGACCGACATGGACATGGCCATGGCCAAATTGAAGGCCACCGAAGTGCTGGCCTTCATCGCCGATGAAGCAATCCAGATTCATGGCGGCATGGGCCTCATGTCCGATCTGCCGCTGGAGCGCATCTGGCGCGATGCCCGCGTTGAGCGAATCTGGGAAGGCACCTCCGAAATCCAGCGTCACATCATTTCCCGCGCGCTCTTGAGGCCTCTTGGTGGCTGACATGTCACGCGACCTTAGTCGCCTCCTCCATCCCAAATCCATCGTCTTCATTGGCGGCAGCGAGTGTGATGTCGCCATCAGCCGTACACGGAACTTGGGCTTCACCGGAAAGATCTGGGCCGTCCATCCCAAGCGCGAACAGCTGCGTGGAATTCCTTGCGTAAAGTCCTTGAATGATATCGATGGCGTTCCCGACGCCGCGTTCATTGCCGTGAAGCGCGAACCCACAATCGAAATCGTCCGCGAGCTCAGCAAGATGGGGTGCGGTGGGGCCGTGGTCTATGCCTCGGGCTTTGCCGAAACAGGCGACGGACAACTGCAAGAAGAGTTGTTGGCAGCCGCCAACGGGATGCCATTCATGGGGCCTAACTGCTATGGCTTCGTGAACGGCATGGCGCGAGCCGCCCTCTGGCCTGATGAGCACGGAATTGAACCCATTGCGCGCGGCATTGCCATCATCACCCAGTCAGGCAACATCGCCTGCAACTTCACCATGACACGGCGCGCCCTGCCACTCGCCTGTGTCTATGCAATCGGCAACCAGGCCGATGTGGACATGGCGCAAATGCTGGAAACTCTTGCAAGAGACAAACGCATTACGGCTATCGGTTTGCACATTGAGGGTCTGACGGATGTAGCAGCCTTTGCCCACGCCGCCGAAGTTGCCCGCAAACTGAAAAAGCCTGCGATCGCGCTGAAGACCGGCCGTTCCGAGCAGGGTGCGAAAGTGGCACTCAGCCACACGTCATCACTGGCAGGTGCCGACACGCTCTATGACGCGCTGTTCGAGCGTTACGGCATCGCCCGCATGAAGTCAGTAACCGCCTTTGTCGAAACCCTTAAGTTTCTCCATCATGGCGGCCCCCTGGACGGCAACCGGATCGTCTCCATGAGTTGCTCCGGCGGCGAAGCGGCCCTCATCGCAGACATGGCCCTGGAACGCAACGTGGTGTTCCCGCCCTTCAATGCAGCAACCAAGCCCAAGGTGGCCGCAACCCTGAATGAATATGTGAACATCGACAATCCTCTCGACTACCATACCTTCATCTGGAACCAGGAAGACAAGCTCACGGCCACTTTTTCCGCTGTCCTGGGCGGTGGCTACGATGCCGGTATGCTTATTTTGGATATACCGGCAAAACCCGGGACCGATCCCGCGACATGGCTTGTTACCGTGAAGTCCTATATTAACGCAGCGCACACAACTGGCGCCCGTGCCGTGGTAGCAGCCTCGCTGCCGGAATGCATGCCCGATGGCGTGATGGCCGACCTTGCAGCCGCTTCGGTTGCCCCGATGTGCGGGCTCGACGATACGCTGGCCGCCTTTGAAGCCGCCGCCTTCATCGGCCGGAACTGGACCCGCAATGAGATGTTGCCAGTGCTGAAAAACCCGCATGCGACCGGCGCGGGCGAATATACGCTCAACGAACATGATGCCAAGATTCTCCTGAAAGCCTTTGGCCTTCCCGTGCCGGAAGGCAGACTGTGCAAAATCGGTGAAGCAGCCGGAGCGGCAAAGGAACTCGGTTTTCCCGTCACCATCAAGACCTCATCCGCGGCTATCGCCCACAAGACCGAAGCAGGTGGTGTGGCCCTCAATATCAAGACCGTCGAAGAAGCCGAAGCCGCGGCCCAAAAAATGGCGAAGCTCGCCCCCGATGTCCTCGTCGAGCGCATGGTGACAGGTGCCGTTGCCGAACTCATCATCGGCCTCAAGAACGATCCACAGTTTGGCCCTGCCCTCGTTATTGGGGCCGGCGGCATTCTCACCGAACTCCTGAAAGACAGCGTCACGCTTCTATTGCCGACATCCCGAGAAGAAATCATCCGGGCCTTGCAATCCCTGAAGGTGTGGAAACTGGTGGAAGGATTCCGTGGCAAATCCGGCGACCAACAAGCGGTTATCGCGGCAGTGCTCGCGGTCGCAGAGTTTGCCAAGGCCCACAGCGCGACCATTGAAGAACTTGATGTGAACCCCCTGCTCGTCCTGCCCAACGGCGCCGTTGCCGTCGATGCCCTGATCAGAATGCGGAAGGAATGACATGACCTCACCCATCCTCACCACACGTCACGGTGCCGTGCTCGAAGTCACCATTGACCGCCCCAAGGCCAACGCCATTGACGCCGCCACCAGCCGCATCATGGGCGATGTCTTCGCCAGGTTCCGGGATGACCCCGAACTGCGCGTGGCTATTCTCACGGCGGAGGGAAAGAAGTTTTTTTGCCCCGGCTGGGATTTGAAGGCTGCAGCCGAAGGTGAAACGCCGGACTCTGATTATGGCGTCGGCGGCTTTGGTGGCCTGCAGGAATTGCCGGGCCTCAACAAACCGGTAATCGCCGCCGTCAACGGCCTCGCTTTCGGCGGTGGTTTTGAAATCATGATTTCAGCCGACATCATAATCGCCGCCGACCACGCAACCTTTGCCCTCCCGGAAATCAACTCGGGCACCTTGGCCGACGCTGCAACGATCAAGCTGCCGCGCCAGATTCCCTATCACGTGGCAACGGAAATGCTGTTCACCGGCCGAAGATTTGATGCGGCTGAGGCCAAGCACTGGGGCATCATCAATGAGATCGTGCCCGCTGCCCAACTCATGGCCCGCGCCCGCGCCGTGGCGGCCATGCTGGCCGACGGCCCGCCTCTCGTCTTTGCTGCCATCAAGGAAACTTTACGCGAAACCCTGCATCTGCCCGTGCAGGAGGCCTTTAACCGCGTGACCAAGCGCAAGCTGCCGACGGTCGACAGGCTCTATTCCAGCGAAGACCAATTGGAAGGTGCCAAAGCCTTTGCCGAAAAGCGTAAGCCCGTGTGGAAGGGCCGCTGATTACATCAGCCAAGTGCGGCCGCTCATGCGGACTCGGGCATTTTCAGCGTAAATTGCGTTTGCGGCTGGCTCAAAGCGAACCATGCCGACGACAAAGGAATGCATCTTGCCAATAAAACCAACTGGCGCGTAAGTGAGGCTGGATTGAACGGTCTGGCTGCTGGAACGTGACATTTTGTTAATCTTTCATTAATTTTTGTTGATGATCAAGATATAATCC
>JBAVOA010000245.1:0-4230 GCA_049691635.1 Aestuariivirga sp.
CTTAGCGCCAAATCGCCGAACCAGAATTGGCGTGGTGAACACCGACAGCATTATCCCTAAGGGCTGCATGGCGGTGTTGTAACCAATGATATCCGGATCAATGCCGCGTTTTTCCATGATGAGCGCAAGGAGCGGAAACATCAGGCCAAGGGCGAAGCCGAATACGGTGATTGCGCTGATCGCCGCGAAGAGATTGACAATGCGTTGCCTATCCATGGGAAGGCTCCCGCACGAACTTCCCGCGGCTTAGACCCAAGCCAATCAATAGCAAGACATAGAATCCGGCAAGCAGTAGCGGCATGGAATTGACGCCAAACGCATCGATGGCGGCACCCGCCATTGGCGGGCCCACCAGACCGCCGACACCCCACATGGCGGAGAAGGCGGCAGAACCTGCGACCAGATCGGCACCCTTGAACGTGTCACCCATGATGGCCAGTGCCACCACATAAACGGCAAAGGCTGCCGTTGCCATGATAATGACCGTTGGCCAGATCAGCCAGGATTGAACAACAAATATCAACGCGACGCTGGCCAGGACCGTGATAATGGCGGAGCTGACAACCACACCGATCCGCGACCAATGATCGGAGAGTGAGCCAATCAGGAACTGAAAGCCCAAGTTGCCCAGGATGCCCGCGCCGAGAACCCAACTCGCTGTCTGCAACGGCAATCCGGATCGCAATCCAAAGATCGTAAAGAAAGAAATGAAGACGCTGTCAAAAAGTGTTGCCGTGCTGACGGCAAAGAGCAGCAGGGGGGCCCGCCTGATGACGCGCAAGAAGTTTCCCCCCTCCTTGTCGTGAAATATGTCATTGCTCGCACTCACCAGCGTAAGCGGCAGGATGCTGAGGCCAAGACAGGTTACCCCGATGAACCAGGGCAGCCATCCCGTCGTTCCGGTGAATGGCAGGGCAAATGGCCCCAGCGAAAAGGAGACAGCCATGACACTGGTATAGATGCCCATGATGCGGCCCCGGCTTCCGGCCCCTGCAAAGGTCAGTATCCAGGCTTCGCTGATGGTGAACAACGCCCCGGTCGCTATGCCAAGTGAAAACCGCAAGGGGAACCAGATATAGAGACTGGGGGTCAACTTGAACGTAATGAGTGCCGACATGATGAAGGCAACGGCAATGTAAGCTACGCGCTTGGGACCCAAATGGCTGATGATGCGTGGCAGAATTGGGCCAGCGAGCAGAATGCCGATAGGCCCCATGGCGGTGTTGAGACCAATGATCCAGGCCGGTATATGCTGCATCTCCATGAGCAGCGGCAGCAGCTGGAAGGTAAAGCCCAAGGCAATGTCGCAACTGGCGATTGTTGCAATTGCAGCAACAAGATTGCCATAACGCCAGGGA
Organism: Aestuariivirga sp.; assembly: GCA_049691635.1. Classification (GTDB taxonomy): domain Bacteria; phylum Pseudomonadota; class Alphaproteobacteria; order Rhizobiales; family Aestuariivirgaceae; genus Aestuariivirga. The sequence continues at coordinate 1,359 of JBAVOA010000245.1, forward strand.
GTGGCGGCTGATGCGGACATTGGGTATTTCCTCGATAGAAGTTGTGTTCCGGCTCTAGCCGCTGCCCCAATTTTAGGCAAGCCAAGCGGGGCTCTTGCGGGTGCTGTGCAGGATCGCTATGCAGCACCGCCATGGCTCAGCTAAAGGTTCTCATTATTCCCGTGACACCATTCCAGCAAAATTGTTCGCTGGTTTTCGATGACATGACCAAACGGGGAGCGATCGTTGATCCCGGCGGGGATGTTCCGCTCATTCTGCAGGCCATCGAACAATCGAAGGTTACCATCGAGAAGATACTGTTGACCCACGGCCATATCGACCATGCGGGTGGTGCTGCAGAACTTCGTGATGCGCTGGGCGTTCAGATTGAAGGCCCGCATGAAGCCGATCTGTTCCTGCTGCAGGAATTGCCCGAACGGGGCGCCAAATATGACATGCCGGGGTCGCGAAGCGTGGTTCCGGACCGGTGGTTGAAGGATGGTGATGAGATTAGTGTCGCTGACCTGAAATTTTCAGTGTTGCAGGCACCCGGCCATTCGCCGGGGTCGGTTGTTTTCTTCAATGATGGGTCCCGCTTTGCCCTAATGGGGGACGTGTTGTTTCAGGGCTCGGTGGGGCGCACGGATTTTCCCTATGGCAGCCACGATATCCTGATGAAATCGATCAAGGAAAAAGTGCTGCCGCTGGGCGATGATGTGGGGTTTCTGCCGGGGCATGGCCGGACGAGCCAGATTGGCATTGAGCGCAAGACCAACCCCTTCATCCAGGGGCTTTAACCCTGGGTCTCCACCAGGCGGGACTTGGCGGCGAAAAAGGCGTCACCGGTACTTTTGAATTCGCCGCATTCCTGTATGGCCTTTGCGCCAAAAATTTCACAGAACAGGTTGTTGCTGGTTTCCCATTTGCCGGTGCCCTGGCCCTTGGTGTCGTCCTGGAAGGTGAACGTGCCATCGGCGTTATAGGTGACAAAGCCGCTGCCGTCGCTGCGCGTGTATTGAAAGGTCTTGCCGACGATGGCCGATTGGATTTCCCTGCCGCTGAATTGGCGGATGGGCTGGGCCACAGGTTTTGAACTCGAACCACCATCACCATCAATGAAGCGGACCCCTTTGGGACCCGTCGCGCAGGCGGCAAGTCCCAAGGCCAAAGACGCCACACACACAACGCCTGATATTTTTCCGGTCAGCTTCAAAATAAATTCCGTCCCCGCTTCATGCCATGTGCCACAGCTTTGCTGTTGCATCAAGCATTATACCCCTTGCGAGGACAGCACGACAACCTTGGAGCCCACGGGCACGCGCAGGTAGAGATCGGCGATATCCTGGTTAAGCATGCGAACGCAGCCGGAGGACATGGCCTTGCCAATTGAGGACGGGTCATTGGTGCCGTGAATGCGATAGAGCGTGTCTTCGCCATTGGCGTAAAGATAGAGGGCGCGGGCGCCCAGGGGATTTTCCGGACCGCCGGGCATACCATTGGCCCATTTTGCAGCCTTTTCGTCGCGGACAACCATTTCCTGGGGTGGCAGCCAGCGCGGCCAGCGGCGCTTCATGCCAATTCTTGCTTCACCTGCCCAGGCAAAGCCGGCGCGGCCGACGCCCACGCCGTAGCGGATGGCCTGGTTATTTTCGAGGACATGGTAGAGATGGCGGTGTTCCGGGTCGACAACGATGGTTCCGGGGAATTCCGTGCCGGAATACTCCACCAGCTGCTTGCGGAAGGAGGCAGGGATTTTCTTCAGGTTTGCCGGGATGATCTCGTAATCAACGGGCGATTCAGGCGGCGGCAGGAGGCTGGGATCGCGGACAAAGCCGTCGCCATCATACAAGGGGTTGGATTGCGCCAGTGCGGGCGCCGCAGAGGCCAAAAGCGCCATGGAACCGAGAATAAGCGCACGGCGCGTTACGGCTACAGACACGGTTTTCTCCTTGCGAACTGATTCTGACATCAACGGAGATGTAGTGTGAAAGTTCCGCGCGGCAAGAGCGTGAAAAACCTATGGCAGATATGTGTTTAAGTGCTCACGCCAGCGTGAACGTGGCTTCGCCGACCTGGTAAACGTTGCCCGAGCCGGTGATGGGCTTGCAACTCATGGGAACGCCCTTGGGCAGGAAGGGGGCGGGGGCGAAGCTTTCGCAGAGCTGGCCGTCCTTGGCGCTCCAAGTGCCTGTTGTTGTTCCCTTTCCGGTGACTTCCACAAGCGAAGTTCCATCGGAGGCATAAAGGGTGACGCCGCTGTTGTTGGGGCCTGACCAGCGCCAGCTTTTGCCCGAAAGGATGTTGCTGATCTCGGCCTGGCTCAAGCCGACTGGCACCGGCGGCGCATAGGACTTGTCCGACTGCATGGCGCAGCCTGCCATGGTCATGGCAAACAAAAGAACGCCAACGCGGCGCAAGTTCATAGTCATCGGCAGTACCCCCGAATGTTTGCCAAGGTAAAGACTTATCATATGGCGAGAATGTGGAGAAGCACGCTATTGCCTTGTGGCCACAACGGCTTGGGTCTTTTGCACTTCGGCGACGACGGGAAGGCCGGTGTGCGGGTCCACGGCGATCTGCACGGGCTTTTGGGTGGCGGAGCCAAAAAGCGGCGAGGTTTCCGCGGCAAAGACCGGAAAAGCTGCGGTTAACAGGGCAAAGATAACGAGCGTGCGCGTGACCATGGCAAAACTCCCGTATGAAATGGCGACCGGGGGATTTGACGACGGAATGGTTAGCGGAGGGTTAACGGTGCCACACGGGTGTGCGGGACGGTGTCAAAAGCGCTGCGAAATTCATGCGGATTAGAGGCGAATTTGCATGCAAAAAGCCGGGGCGAGTATTCATACTAATATGTTAGCATGAATAATACGCGTCATGATTTTGCGGCATT
>JBAVOA010000246.1:0-5350 GCA_049691635.1 Aestuariivirga sp.
GGCCAGGGCGCGGCTGTTCTTCGGGTAAACCGTTGTGTCGGCGGTGCCGGTGAGCAGCAGAAAGGGCGGAACATTCTTGCGGGCGAAATTTATGGGCTGGGTGGCGGCGAGATCGGCGACCTTGCCGAACGTATCAATGGTCACACGGGTATCAAGCGGCAGGAAATCAAAGGGGCCTGCCAGGGTGGCGACGGCGCGAAGGGCTGCGGGATCAGCGCCTGCTTGGCGCAGATAGTGTTCGTCGAGGATGGCCAGCGTAAGGTTATAGGCGCCGGCGGAATGGCCCACGGCAAAGATCCGCGTGGGGTCTCCGCCATATTCAGCACCGTGCTTTCCGGCCCAGGCAAGGGCCATGGCCGCATCCTGCACGAAAGACGGAAAGGGGTTTTCCGGCGTCAGGCGATAATCCATGGCCAGTGTCAAATATCCCCTTGCGGCGAAGGCCCGGCCAACGAATTCGTAATCGCCGCGCGCGCCGTCATTCCACGAGCCGCCGTTGATGAACAGGAGGATGGGCAGCGGGCCTTTCGCCGTGGCTGGCGCATAGATATCGAGTTTCTCGCGGGGGTCAGGGCCATAGGCCACGGCCCCGGCGACGCGCAGGGTTCCCGCATCCTTTGGCACCAGGGCGTTGAAAATCCTGAGGGCGGCAAAATGATAGGCGAGGCCGCCTATGATCAGGAGAAGGGCAAGGACATTGAGCAGGTTTCGCATCATGGCATCTACGATGCTATTACCCTAAAGGTTGCAAATTAAGGAGATGATTGAATTCTGACGGTAAACGGAATGTTGCCTTTTGCAATTGCCTTGCCTGCGCCCGCGAAGTGTGATGACCTTTGCCCTGATGGCGTACGTACTACTTGCCAGGAGTTAGACATGCGTTTCTTCCGCCGGGTTTTCTGTTTGATTTTGCTTTCCTTGCTTCCGTACAGTCCGGCTGTCCAGGCGGTAACGCGCCAGCCGGTGAGCGCCGAAAGCGGAATGGTTGTGACCTCGCAACATCTTGCGTCAGACATTGGTGTGCAAATCCTGAAGCAAGGCGGCAACGCAGTTGATGCTGCGGTGGCTGTGGGCTACGCGCTGGCGGTGACCAATCCCTGCTGCGGCAATATCGGCGGAGGGGGATTTGCGACGCTGCATCTTGCCGATGGACGCGACCTGTTCATCAATTTCCGCGAAAAGGCACCGCTTGCGGCCACCGAGAAAATGTATCTCGATGCGGCGGGCGAAGTGGTGCCCGATCTCAGTCTCAAGGGGTATCTCGCGGCCGGTGTGCCGGGGTCGGTGCTTGGCCTTGATACCATGCTGCGGAAATTCGGTACCCTGCCGCGTGGCGTGGTAATGGCACCCGCCATCAAACTGGCCGGGGAGGGGTTCCTTCTCAACCAGGGGGATGCGGATATTCTGGCGGCGGCATCCAAGAATTTCACCGATCAGCCAAATGTTGCGGCGATCTTCCTGAAGAACGGAAATCCGTGGAAGGCGGAAGACCTTTTCGTTCAGAAGAGTTTGGCCGCAACGCTGAAGCTCATCGCAGAGCAAGGGCCCGATGCCTTTTACAAAGGCCCCATCGCCGATGCGGTTGTGGCCGCCAGCAGCGCCAACGGCGGGGTGCTGTCGAAGAAGGATTTTGAGACTTATACCATTACTGAAAGTCCGCCAGTGCGCTGCAATTACCGGGGCTATGAACTGATTTCGTCGCCACCGCCGAGCTCGGGCGGGACTGCTGTCTGCGAAATTCTCAACATCGTCGAGGGTTATCCCATGGCGGAGCTTGGTTTCCATTCGGCGGCCAGCATCCACTTCATGGCCGAGGCAATGCGGCACACATTTGTGGACCGGAACTTTCAGCTCGGCGATCCGGACTTTGTGAAGAATCCTTTGGAGCGGCTGCTTTCCGAAAGCTATGCGGGTGAAATCCGTGCGAAGATTGATCCGGCGAAGGCTTCGGATTCAAAGGATGTGCAGCCGGGTGCAGCGCCCCACGAGGGCACAGAGACGACCCATTACTCGATCGTGGATGCGAGCGGCAACGCGGTTGCCGTGACCTACACCATCAATGGGCTGTTCGGGGCAAAGGTCATCGCCGGCGACACGGGCTTTTTCCTCAACGACGAGATGGACGATTTCACCGTGAAGCCAGGCGTGGCCAATCTGTTCGGGCTGGTCCAGGGCAAGACGAATGTGATCGCGCCCGGGAAGCGTCCCTTGAGTTCCATGAGCCCCACCATTGTGACCAAGGACGGAAAGACCTTCATGGTGCTTGGCAGCCCCGGCGGCTCACGCATCATCAGCATTGTTGTCGAGGCCATCATGAATGTGGTCGACCATGGCATGCAGATCCAGGAGGCGGTGAATGCACCGCGCATTCATCACCAGTGGCTGCCGGACCAGATCACAGTCGAACCCTTTGCACTTTCGCCCGATACGGCGCGGATATTGACGGACATGGGATACAAGATCGTCGAGCAGGCGCCATGGGGGGCAGCGGAAGCCATTCTCATCGGACCTGCGGCAGATACCACGGCGGCGCCAGCGACTTCGGGCAATGATGCGATGGCGGGAAGCAAGCCGATCCCTGGCAGGCTTTACGGCGCCCACGACGACCGGCGGCCGGCGGGCACCGCAGTGGGATACTGATTAGAACCGGCACCCTCCCGGACACCGGTTTATTGCTTTTCGCACATTACATATATTTGTCATGTCAGGCGAGGTAGCGGCTGTTTCCTTTCCCGTGGCCAGGCGGCCAGATGGACAGTCTTGAGCGGCGGCGACGGCGCCCAGGTCTTCGTCCTTTCAGCGGTCACGATTGTATCATTTGACGGCTGCCGGTACTGCGGGGTAGCTTTTATTGATGTTTGCCCAGCAGTGCATGACGCTTCTCAGAATGGTGCTTGGTGTTTCCATTGTACTGGGTCTTTTGTTTGCGCAGGTGCAGTTGGCTGGCGTGGCCAAGGCCTCCGCAGGCATGGCGATGATGGACGGGGATTGCCAGCCGCCACCGTCATGCTGCGACAAAACCAAACCAGGTTGCTTAATCGCACCCTCCTGCTTTGCCCCGTGCGGTGGCGCAGTGGTGTTTGAGCCGGAAAGCATTTTGACGTTTCCTGTTTTGGCTGGTGAAGTTTTTGCATTGCCGCCCGTGCCGTTAACGCCCTACGCAGCGCCGCCGTTGCGACGACCGCCGCGCCCCTGACATCCAGCTTTTCTTGCCGTCCAATTGCTTTCAAGTGAAGCACGCGCGGGAATCATTGCCCGCGCACAGAAATGAAATCTGATATTCCAACCCTATGGAGAACGAAAATGACCCACGACATGATCACCCGCCGACAAGCTCTGATCACTTCCGCTGCCACCGTGGCCTTGATCGGCCGCGCGGGGACAACATCCGCCAAGGCGGAAACCTATCCGCCGGTTCAAGCCTACCGGAATCCGGGCTGCGGCTGCTGTGAAAAATGGGCCGGGCTTTTGCGCGACGCCGGCTTTGCCGTGACTATGGAGGATGATGCGGAGCTGGACAGCCGGAAGGCAAAGGCTGGTGTTCCCGCCGGGCTTGCCGGATGCCACACCGCCTTCACCGGCGGCTACGTCATCGAAGGCCATGTGCCAGTGGACGACATCAAGCGGCTGCTGGCCGACAAGCTGGCGGTGCTCGGACTTGCGGTGCCTGGCATGCCTGCTGAATCACCGGGCATGGAAGCCGGCGGGCCGGTGGAGAAGTTTGACGTGCTGGCCTTCACCAGCGACGGGTCCCATACCGTATTCTCCAGCCACTGAAGGATCAGTTGAGATAGCGCCGACGCAAATGCCCGGTGAAGTATCTGGCTTGAAGCGTTTCGCCCGTCGCCTGGCGCATGAGTTCGGGGGTTGAAAGTGTTGAGGCTTTCGACCAGATGTTCTTGCGGCGCCAGTCGTTGATGGTGTCGAAGCGGCCATGCCGGAGATCGTCGGCGACCGTGGGGTGGGTGCGCTCCACGGCGGCCCATTGCTGGGCGGCCATCATGGCGCCAAGGGTGTAGCTGGGGAAATAGCCGAAGGCGCCGGAGGGCCAGTGGACATCCTGCATGGGGCCGTCCTTCGGATTGCCGATGGTGGAAAGGCCCAGATATTCGCGCATTTTGGCATCCCAGATTTCGGGCACATCTTTCGCGCCGAGGTTTCCGCCGATCAGTTGCTGTTCGATTTCAAAACGCAGGATGACATGCAAGGGATAGGTGGCCTCATCGGCATTGACGCGGATGAGGCCGCGCTCGATGCGGTGGACATGGGCCAGGATATCCTCAAGGCTCCAGCCGTCGATGGCCGCTTCGCCCAGATGCTCACGGACCTTCGGCATGGCCCATTCCCAGAAGGCGGGATTGCGCGCCACCTGCATTTCGACAAACAGGCTCTGGCTTTCATGGGCCGCCATGCCGCGGGCCTTGCCCACGGGCCAGTGGGCCCAGTCCTTCGGCAGGCCCTGCTCGTAGAGCCCGTGGCCGGTTTCATGGAGAATGCCCATGAGGGAGGAGAGGAATTCACTTGTTGAGTAGCGCGTGGTCATGCGCACGTCCGTTGGCACGCCGCCGCAGAAGGGATGGTGGGAGACATCGAGGCGGCCATGGATGAAATCAAAGCCCACGGCTTTCATCATGGCTTCGCCCAATGCTTTCTGCTTTTCGATGGGGAAGGGGGCGTTGAAGGGCCTGGCCGGATTTCTGGCGCGGCGTTCGGCTTGCGCGGCAAGGGCCTTCGGGATGAAATCCTTCAGGAAGGTTTTGAGTTCGGCGAAGACCGGCGCGATGTCGGCCACGCGGCTGCCGGGATCATACTGTTCAATCAGGGCATCATAGGGTGGGAGCTTGAGCGCTTGGGCGCGGAGCTGGGCTTCCTCGCGGGCGAGAGCCACGATGCCTTCAAAGGCGGGGAAAAAGTCTTTCCAGTTTCCTTGTGTGCGGAGTTCGCGCCAGAGCTGTTCGGAGCGCACCCGGGCTGAAACCTGGCGGCGGACAAAATCCGACGACAGGCAGGTGAGATTGACGTAGCTGCGCTCGAATTCGGCAAGGGCGGTTTTGTGTGTGGCGTCCAGATCACCTTTACGGGCATCGCCAATCCAGTCGGCGATTTCGGGCGCGGCGGCGAGCTCATGATACAGGCCCGCCAGCATGGCCATGGCCTCGGCCCGCTTGTCGCCACCGCCCGACGGCATCTGCACGGCCTCATCGACACTGAGCATGGACTGGGCATGCTCGAGAGCTTCAAGTTTTCTTCCGAGATCGTCGAGCTTGGCGAAGGACATGGATTGGATTTACCGTTTTGCCTTTTCCATTTCACCGACGAAGCGCTCGAACAGGTAGTGGATGTCCTGGGG
>JBAVOA010000247.1:0-5906 GCA_049691635.1 Aestuariivirga sp.
CAGTCCCTCCACCGCGCCGTGCTGCGCGTTTTACGGCCCGCCGAATCCGCCGTGCGGCGCTTGATCGTCATCGCGGCGCGCGGTGTCGTGGTGGAGCTGGCTCCCTCGCGGCCCATGCCGGCGGGGAAAGTCATCGGGAAACGTGGGGGACGTTCAACACCCTCCTTCCAGCTCTTCGATCCGCGCAAACGCTTCAAAGGCCCCCGCGCCCGGGCCTTCACCCGGATTGTACCGCGCATCCATGTCTTCGGACCCGATCCAAGGGTTGCGGCCCTGTTTCCAGCCCCTAAGCCCGTAGCCGAACTTCCTCCACCGCCCGATGGCCTTGTGAACGCCGCGCGTCTTACCCGCAGGCTCCAGGCCCTTAAGCTCGCCCTCGAGGATCTGCCGCGCCAGGCCAAGCGTCTTGTCCGCTGTCAGCAGAGGCGCGCAAAAGCCCCATGGCCGAAATCCACATCGCCGCTCCGGCCCGGCCATCCACCGGGTTACCGCCGGAAGCCCCTCCACGAGGTCGATGAAGTCCTCATCGAATGCGACGGCCTCGCCTGGGACGCAATGAAGCCCGACACGTCCTGAACGGCCCTTTGCTTCTCTCACTACTCCCCGGAAACGGCATAACCGTTTCTACCAAGGGCGAAGCTTTGCCCGATGCTCATTGACAATTGAATCACTCCCCAATTCTGTCATCCCCTAAGTTCACAAACGAAGTGCAACACCAGATCAAGGTGTTTGCATGGGACAGGAATACAGACAATTCTCACTGGAAGACCGCAAAGCTCGCAGGCATGGTGCGGCGCCAGGCGATGACGATGGCCATCGCCGATGTCTTTTTCCTGCTCACCATTCTGTTCTTCGGCATCACCCTTCTGCTTCCCCTGATGCGCAAGCCTGCCGCCGTTGGCGGCAGCGGCCACTAGCTTTGAAGTTTCGAGAGCCCGTGCTCGGTCTTGTTCCACGTGAACGGCGCAAAGACGAATTGCCAAAGGGCCAGCCAGGCGGCGACGGACATGAGAAGCCAATAGAACGGCATGGTGGCGATGGTCAGCCACCAGCCTTTGAAGCTTTGCTGGCGCAAGGCTTTTGCCCCTGCCAGCATGGTCACGCCATAGCCCAGCAGGAAAACTTCCAGACTCAAACCGGAGAGTAACAAGCTTGGCGCGGAAATATTGGGTGAGCCCGCAAGCAGCAGCCAGACGGTGATGGCATTCAAGATGGGATGGAAAAGTGCTGACAGAAATATACCTGCCGTGAAAGCCTGCAGGGTCCAGAATCCGGTCATCCCAAGTTCCCTGCCCGTCCTTACGGGATTGCGCATATGCACCAGCCAGGTCTGCATGAAGCCTTTCAGCCAGCGCGCCCTTTGATGCAGCCAGTTGGCCAGTTGCGTATTGGCCTCCTCATAGGTGACACTGTTGACAACCCCGGTGCGAAATCCGGCCCGGGCCAGCCGTAATCCGAGATCGGCATCCTCGGTCACATTATGCGGATCCCAGCCGCCAATTTTCCGCAGGATGCGCGTGCGAAAGTGGTTGGACGTGCCGCCAAGGGTCAAGGGCAGATGGCGGGCCGCCAATGCCGGCAGGATCAATCCAAAAAGCGTTGCATATTCCGCGGTAAACTGGCGGGTCAGCCAGTTCTCATCGGGATTGAACGGAATGAGTTTGGCCTGCAGGCAGGCCAAGTTTTCGCCAGCGTTGGCGAAGGCATGTGCGGCCTCCCGCAGTTGCCTGGGTTCGGGGACATCTTCTGCGTCGTAGATCGTGAGCAGGCTTCCCCGGCAGAACTGCAGGGCATAATTCAGGGCCCTTGGCTTGGTCTGCGGGGAACCGTGCGGCACGACGATGATTTCAATGTGCGGCAGCAGATCAATTTTCAGGAGGGCCTGCCGTAAAGTTGTATCGAATTCCTCGACGATGATCTTGATTTCCAGTTTTTCGACCGGATAGTCCAAATGCGACATGGCCCGCAGGAGCTGGGCCAGAACCGCCGTTTCCCTGAAAACGGGCACCAGCACTGAATAGAGGGGCAACTCCATATCGCTCAAATACCTTGTTGTCCCGGCCTTTGCTGGTGGCACGGGAAACATGCAGAAAAGCCGGAGAGTGACAACGGAGAGGAAAAACATCCCTACCAGCGCACTGGCAGCAGTCCAGATGGCACTGGCAGTGAGAAGCATTGAACATAGCGAGAGGCACATCATGAAAACGAGAAATGCAAACATTTGGAGGCCGGTCACCCGCGTTTTGGCCGAGAACTGTGGACGGGCTGCCAGGAGACCATGAGTCGCCTTCCGCAATATCCTCTGGCCCCAGACGCGGCGCACACAGCGGTGAAAATCGTGCTGTTCAATGCGCGCCATGACCGGCAAGCCGTGATCTGTGGCGTAGTCAGTTCCTTTTTGGCCGCAAGTGGCGTAGAGCACATGGTCTGGCCACCAGGCGACAGGCACCACGCCGTGGCGCAATGTCCGTTGAATGGCCCCAGCAGGCAGTCGCCGGAGGGTTTTCTCCAGTGACCCGGATGATAAAAGAGGCAAGACATCTGGCGTATCTGAAGCTAATTTGGAATCTGTTGTTGTAACGCCGATGGACGGCGATGCAGCAACGCTACGCCACTCTACCCGTTGATACCGCACCTAACGCCCTTGGATGTAAAATGTCAGCCCCAGTTTTTTTAGTTAAGCGAGGCATCAAAAAAATTACAAGCAATCGGAGGGTGCATGTTTTGGGTCTGGCTCTTGCATTGACTGCAGCCGGTCCGGCAGCCAGCCAGGATACTGCGGTGTCCAATCTTCCCCTGTTTCGGCATATCGACAGTGTCGCAAAGCCGCCTCCTGCCTTTGGCCAGCGCACAATCCGTCTTCTCACCGACCGGGATTTTCCACCCTTCAGCTATGAAACACCGGAGGGCAAGACGGCTGGCGTTTCCGTTGATCTGGCCATGGCAGCCTGCACGGAGTTGAAAGCCACCTGCGTGGTCGTCGCCAAGTCATTCAATGAACTGCTCCCGGCGCTTCGCAGCAACGACGGCGATATCATTGTCTCGGGACTGCGGATTGACGAGACAGTGCTGAAAGAGTCGGCGATGACGCGGCCCTATTTCTGGTCGGTCGGGCGCTTTGCCGTGCGCGTGGGCAGCCAGTTGCGCGGAAGTGATATCCGCAGCCTTGCAGGACGGCGTATCGGCTATGTCGCAAATACCAGCCATGGGGCGTGGCTGGAAAAATATTATTCGCGCTCAACGCTAACCCCCTTCCCCAGCGAAGCCGAAATGAATGAGGCCCTGCGCACGGGCGCACTTGATGCCTCATTCGGTGACGGCCTGCGGCTGATCTACTGGCTGGCCGGGAGTTCCTCGCGGGGATGCTGCAAGACCCTTGACGGGGCTTTCGTGGACCGGCAGTTCTTCAGCCGCAATCTTTCCTTCCTCGCCCGCAAGGACGACCAGGAAACGGTCAAGGCATTTGACTATGCCCTTGACCGGCTCCAGGAGAAGGGGACGTCCGCGGAGGTTTTCGCGCGTTATCTGCCCAATGGATTGTGGTGAGCGAATTTTTCGGCTGAACTTCCCACGGCATCAGCCAGCCGCAATAGATTGTTCTCCGCAAGCCTTGCCGAAAGGCCCGCGAGGATATCCACGACCAATTCCGGACCTTTGAAAACCAGGGCGGAATAGAGCTGGAGAAGCGAAGCGCCCGCACAGATTTTGCACCAGGCCTGTTCTGCGGTCGCTATGCCGCCCACCCCTGCGAGCAGTATTTTTCCTTTGGTCAAGAGATAGAACTGCGCCAGTTGCCGGGTTGAGAGATCAAACAGCGGCTGGCCGGAGAGCCCGCCAGTTTCCCGGGCATTCCTCGAACGAAGTGCGGGCCGCGATACCGTCGTATTTGAAATGATCACGCCATCAATCGTCGCTTTGAGGCAGCATTCGGCGATGGCCTGCATTTCCTCAAGTGCAAGGTCGGGCGCAATCTTGAGCAACATCGGCACGCGCCGTTGCTGGGCCTGCCGCGCCTCATTCAGGCGCTCGAGCAGGATTGGCAATTCCCCGGCTGACTGCAGATTCCTGAGACCGGGCGTATTCGGCGACGAAATATTTATGGTGAAATAGCTCGCAACGGCTGAGAACGCGCTGATGCCTGCGGCATAGTCCGCGATACGATCGCCCGAATCCTTGTTGGCGCCAAGGTTCACACCTAAAATTCCCGGCTTGTGCTGGCGGCGGCGCAATCTTGCCAGCACTGCGCCATGGCCCTGGCTGTTGAAGCCCATGCGGTTGATCACGGCCTGATCCTCGCCCAGGCGAAACAGGCGGGGCCGGGGATTTCCCGCTTGCGGCCGTGGGGTCACGGTGCCCACTTCGACACATCCGAATCCTAAGGCCAGCATGGCGTCTGGCACTTCCGCATTCTTGTCAAAGCCTGCGGCAAGGCCCAGCGGATTGTCGAAATCCAGCCCGAAACAAGATATGCGGAGGTTGGGCGGGGAAACACTTATTGCGCCTCGGTTTATGCCTGTCTTCAACGCCTTGATTGTAAGGCCATGGGCTGCTTCCGCATCCATGCAGTTCAGCAGCGGGCGGGCTGCCTTGAAGCCGAGACTGATGAGGCTCATTCCGGCACACCCTGGGGGAACCGGTGAACTCCGCCTGCAAGCGGGAGCGGAACAACTTCACTGATGGCGTTAAGTGGCAAAGGGCCATAAATATGGGGAAAAAGGTCACCGCCGCGCGAGGCTTCCCACTTCAGGCTTTGACCGAGATCCTCCGGCCTGACTGATACCAGCACCAAATCGCTGTCCCCGGAAAAATGCCTTTGGGCCGTGGTCCGGACCTGGTGGGCGGCTGAAAGGTGGATGAAACCGTCTTTCCGGTCCACCGCGGAGCCCTCGTAAATGCCCTTTTCCTGTGCCGATTCCCAGTCCTGACGTGGCATGATCTTGTAGAGCACCGGCACGTTCATCCCCTCCCCGATTTGTGCGGCACCATAGCCATCATATTACCACTGGACAATCAATTGCACTTGAGGTATTAGTTCCTATAGAGGATTAAATATAAGATACAGGACATGGCAAAAATGTTTAGCCACAAGCAGGTTTGGGCTGCAATTGACACTATTGCGGAGCGCTACGGCTTTTCCGCTTCGGGGCTTGCGAAGAAATCCGGCCTTGACCCCACATCATTCAACCCGTCCAAGCGCAATGGGCCGGATGGCAGGCCGCGCTGGCCCACGACGGAGAGCCTCGCCCATCTGCTTGAGGCATCGGGCGCGTCGGTTGAAGAATTCACTGATCTCCTGACCGGCCGCAAGGGCCAGCCGCCGAAGCGCAAGCAAATTCCCCTGTTGGGTTTGGCGCGGGCCGGCAAGGGCGGGTATTTTGACGATTCGGGCTTTCCGGCGGGCAACGGCTGGGATGAAATTGACGTTCCGGGCGTGACCGACACGGCGGCCTATGCCCTGAAAATTACCGGCGACTCCATGCTGCCGGTATACCGCGAGGGCGACACCATCATTGTGTCACCCGGCGCCACGGTGCGCAAAGGCGACCGGGTGGTGGTGAAAACCGCCGACGGCCAGGTGATGGCCAAGATCATGCAGCGGCAGACGGCCAAGAATGTTGAACTCGCCTCGTTCAATGCGGCCCATGAGACAAAATCCCTGGACATGAAGGACGTGGACTGGATGGCGCGGATTATCTGGGCGAGCCAGTAAGTTCGCCGGTCAGCGCCTTGCCAATCAAGGTGCGCGTGTTGGCGATGCCGTAGAGGGCTGCAAAAGACCCGAACCTTGGCCCGCGCTCTTCGCCGAGCAAGACCTGATAGAGCATGTTGAACCAGGTCTGCGCCACGCCGATGGAACCGTCCTTCTGGGTCGTGGTGTAGGTTTCGCGCCTGCCAATGTCGTAGAC
>JBAVOA010000248.1:0-8180 GCA_049691635.1 Aestuariivirga sp.
CCATGTGGCGGCGGAAATTTTCTCGTGAAACAGGATCCAGGTGAGAAGCGCGGCAATGAGCGGCACGCCGGCCTGCATGAGCAGGATGTTTGCCACGGTGGTGTAGCCCAGAGCGACGACGAATGATGAAGAGGCCACCGCAAAACACAGGGCAACGCCCAGGCCCGCAAGCCCCATGCCCCTGAAAAGGGCGACGGTGCCACGCGGGCCATCACGCCACAGCATGAAGCCCAGAAGAAAAAGGGCAGCGAAGATGGAGCGCCAGAAAACCACGGTCCAGCTGTCATCCACGGTGATGAATCGGGCAATGGTGCCGCCAAAGCTCCAGACAATGGCGGATCCAGCGACGAGAAGTATGCCGCGGCGCCTGTTGGCCAGGTGATCACCTGTTGCGATTCTTTCAGCTGCTGTGCTCATCATGCCGTTCTAATCTGGCGTGGCGCTTTGAATGTGTCCTGAAACGACAGGGACTCACGGATTTGCGAAGCGCACGAGGTCACGTAAAACGGTAAAATCGCAATGATAGTTTACTTGACATTGGGCAGGGCAGGTCCAAAATATCAAACATCGCCGTGCTTCGCGGAGCAGGTGATGAAATGAAACAGAAATTGGAGGGAGCATGACGCCACCTGGCCACAATCCCCGATCGCGGCAGGTCTCGCGATCACATTCCGGCTAGCGCGCTGCAGCAGATTATCGACGCTTGACCGGTTTGCAGTTCACATAGCGACTCTCATGCGAGGTAAGAGTTTCTCCCAGCCTCGCTATTGGTCCGGCACAAGTCGGATAGTTCTTGTAAGATGCTCGAAGAATCGAGGGCCCCGTCGGCGCAACATTGTCGCGACGGGGCTGATCTTTTTGGCTGTCAGTTTCCGAGCAGTTTCTTCCGCAAGTCGGACACGGCGTTGGCGTGGGCGTCGAAGCCTTCATATTTCGCGATGACGCCGGCGTGTTTTGCCAGTTCGGGATAGGCTCGTGCCGTAACTTCCACCACGGAGGTGCGTTTCATAAAATCATGGACGCTTAGGGCTGAGAAGGTTTTGGCCCAGCCGCCTGTGGGTAGCACGTGGCTTGGACCCAACACGAAATTGCCGAGGGTTGAGGGGGTGTGCTCGCCCAGCAGGATCTCTCCGGCATTGCGGATCAGCGGCAGGTAATTGCGCGGTTCTTTCGATAGCACCTGTAAATGTTCGGGGGCATAGTCATTGATAAAGGCCATGGCTTCGCTCACGTCTTTCGCCAACAGAATGCCGCCACGGCTCGAGGCCAGCACCGCCTTGGTGAAATTCACGCGGGCCGCGCTCATCTGGCGCCAGTAGGCGGGGATGGCAGCGAGGGCGGCATCGGCCACATCCTTGCTTGTCGTTACGATGAAAGCGGATGAGTCTTCACCGTGCTCGGCTTCGATGAGCAGGTCGAGAGCGGCGAGGCGGCCATCAGTTGTCCCGTCGGCAAAGATGATGGCTTCGCTGGGTCCTGCAGGTGTGCCGGTGTCGATGAGATCGGAGAGCAGGCGCTTGGCGGCCACCACCCAAGGCGAGCCGGGGCCGACAACCTTGGCATATCTTGAAATGGTCTTGGTGCCGTAGGCCACGGCGGCGATGGCCTGGGCGCCACCCGCCTTGTAAACCTTGCTCACACCTGCGGCGCGGGCCGCGACGAGCGATGCAGGGTCAATGCGGCCGTCGGGGCCGGGCGGCGTTACGATGCAAATATCGGCAACGCCGGCAACGCTGGCGGGAATACAGGTCATCAACACGGAAGACGGGAAGGAACCCTTGCCGCGCGGAATGTAACAGGCGACGGAAGGAATGGGCGTCGTGCGATCGCCGGCGTGCAGGCCGGGACGGATTTCCGTGCTCCATGACTCCTCGGGTTTCTGCTGTTCATGGAATTTGCGGATATTGGCGGCGGCGAAAGCGATGGCGTCCCTCACGTCCGGTTCCAGTTCGCGCTGGGCGCTATCAAAATCTTCCGGGGTTGCAGCAATGGCGTTGGCGGCAACAGGTGCGTTGTCAAACAGTCCGGCAAAACGGGAGAGCGCCGCATCACCTTCGTCACGTACCGCTTCGATGATGGGTTTCACCTTTTCGAGGAAGGGTCCCAGATTGCTTTCGGTGCGCTTTAACAAGTTGATGCGTTCGGCGACGGCCAGGTCTGACAAGGTGAGGCAATTGATGTGTGACGTCATGGACGTTTTTTAATTCCCCGAGTGGTTTGTCGTCGAGACGTAAGCTTCATCCTCTTGACCATCGCGCTCGAATTTCAGGAAATCATAATAGCCACAATGGCCGTCGCCTGGAAATACGCGGCAGGTGGAGGGCCTGGCGTGATAGATGGTGCAGCGGCGCTCCTTGGTGTCGAAGAACTGGCAGATCTTGCCGTAGATCGTGTCCTTTTGGCGGCGCATGATGCGCTTATAGCCATGGGCGGCCTTGAAGAATTTTTTCTCGGCCTTGGCCAGCGGCATGTCAAAATGCTTGGCGATGCGCGCGGCATCCCGGTCTTTGACTTCAATGACGGGGTAGGAGCAGCAGTAGCCCGGGCATTTCATGCAGTCATAGAGTTTGCGGGCCATCCTGGTTCCTTGTTCTGGGAAAAGAAATTAGCACTAAAGGATTCGATTGAAGAGTGAAGTGCCTAAGTGACGCCATTCACTGTTTTCCCGGTTTTGTTGCGGCTTTCAGCGCGGCGAATTTCCGGTTGGTTTCAGCCATCTCGCTCATCAGCCATTCACGGAAGGAGCGGGCTGTCGCCGTTTCCTTTGAGCCCTTGGCGCGGACGATCCAATAGTTTCCATGGTCTTTCATATCAAGGGAAAAGGGTCGGGTGAGCCAGCCCTCGAGGATCGAGTCGGTGCAGAGGATGGTATCGCCAAGGGCAAAGCCCTGGCCGGCTTCGGCGGCCTCAATGGCGAGGTGGTTCTGGAACACCGTGCCTTTCCAGTCGGTCACGCCTTCGATGCCGTTGGCGGTGAGCCAATCGGCCCACCATTGCTTGCGCTGCTCGTGGAGCAGGTTGTAGTTTTTGAGATCTTCCGGCTTCAGGCTTTTCACCCCATCGATGAGGGACGGTGCGCAAACGGGAAAGATCGCCGTATCTGAGGTGAGTTTGGTCATTTCGACATCTTCCCAGTTGCCAAGGCCGTAGCGGATGCCGAGATCCACTTCATCAACGTGGAAATCGACCAAACGGTTGGTGGGATCAATGTTGAGTTCGATATCCGGGTGCAGCTCCTTGAAGCGGCCAAGGCGGGGCACCAGCCAGCGCGAGGCGATAGCCGGTTCGACCGAGACGTTCAGGGGGCGGGCAGCACCTACGGCTGCGGCTTCGCGCGAGGCACTCGCCAGGCCATCGAAGAGGGGCGTGAGCTGCTCGCCAAAACGCTTGCCGGCTTCGGTGAGGGCAACGCCGCGGCCGGTTCTCATGAATAACTGCGTGCCGAGATATTCCTCCAATTCGCGGATGTGGCGGCTGATGGCGGCGTGGGTGACGAAAAGCTCGGAGGCGGCCTCGGTGAAACTCACGTGCCGGGCAGCAGCTTCAAAGGCTTTCAAGGCATTGAGGGAGGGAAGTCGGCGTGCCACGGGAGACCTGTAACATTTTCTAATGGGATTGGTAGGTTATTGCCGTTTGTTGTTCAGCGGGCAAGGGCCGATATTCGGCCTACCCGATAAATCATGGGAGATGAAAATGAACTGGCTCTTTGAAACATATTCCAACGTCTACGCCACTGCCATGGGCCAGCGGCCGTTTCATCACGGGCGGTTTGACCAGTCTTCTGATGGGAGGCGCTTCAGCGCGCGCCGCAACGTTAAGAATGGCATGTGACTTTTTCTGATACGACGTGTAGCTTTATGCCGTTTGTGCTGCACCCGCGAAAAGTCCATACTGAATACAACAGAGATTTGATTTGAGGAGAATGATTATGAACTGGGTTTTTGGAGCTTATTCAAACGTTTACAGCACTGCCATGATGCAGAACAAGGACGTTTCCGCCTATCACGCAAATGCGAAGGCCGGCGAAACCAAGGCTGCAGGCCGGATTGCCCGCCTGTTTGGCCGCGGCTAACAGATATATCGCAGCCCCGGTGTTTCGCTGAGGTTGTTTTTTGCCTTGTCTGGAACAAAAATAGAACATATACTGTGTGGATAAATTCAGGGAGCGCGTGAAAGCCAGCCTGTGAAAGACTAGGGTGCGCCGAAACAAGGAGATTTCAGATGGCAGGTTCGGTCAACAAGGTTATTCTGGTGGGCAATTTGGGCAAGGACCCGGAGGTGCGCCACACCCAGGACGGCAAACCCATCGTGAACCTGAGCATTGCCACCTCTGAAAACTGGCGTGACAAGTCCTCCGGCGAACGCAAGGAGCGCACGGAGTGGCACCGGGTGGTCATCTTCAACGAGAACCTGGCCAAGGTAGCTGAGCAATACCTGAAGAAGGGCGCAACGGTTTATATCGAGGGCCAGTTGCAGACCCGCAAGTGGACCGACAAGGATGGTGCCGAGAAGTATTCAACTGAGGTTGTCCTGCAGAATTTCCGCGGTGAGCTGACCATGCTTGGCGGCCGGGGCGGTGGCGCCGGAGAGGGAGCCAGCACTGGCGGCGATGATTTTGGCCAGTCCAGCCCCATGGACAAGCCGCGTGGCAGCGCGGGCAAGTCCCAAAGCTTTGCCCGTGACCTTGACGATGAAGTGCCGTTCTGAGGGGTTTTTTGCGGTTCCCGGAGTTCATAAAATTTTAGGGATGTTCTTAAGAGCAAGGTCGCACATCTTTGCCAGACTCCACCCGCGGTCACAATTTGTTCACATTTAACGGGCTAAAGGCGAGTTAGCTATGCTGCAATGCAACATGAATCGAGGCGCATCGGATGAATCATTTTTTTGTATCAACGTTCGCAGCCATTGTGCTGCTGTTTTCCAGCTTCGGCGCTGGTGCCGGTGAAACCGTCACCTTATCCCAGTCCGAACTTGGAAAACTGTTTCCCGGCAATTTCCAGGCGGTGGTCAATGGTGCGGTCACCGTCAAGATAACGGCGCGTGGCAACGGCACACTGATCGGCCAAATGACAGGCCAGGAAGACCGTGGCCGCTGGAGCGTCAAAAGCGGCCAGCTCTGCATTGTCTGGTCAACTTGGCTGAACGGCAAGCCGTCCTGTTCGCGGGTGGTTGCGGGCGGCGGCTGGTATACTGGCAACGGCGTCAAATTCCGCAAAATCTAGGCGCTTTTCCAACAGTTTTTCTCTGGATAGCGGACTGCTTTCCGTTGCGGTTGAGGCTTGCTCAAACTAGACTATGGCAGCGCTCGAATCGTCCCTGAAACGGGGCGGTTTTGAAGGGGCCGAACGTTTGAGTTAAGGGCTGTCCGTGACCGACAAAGACGACAAGAGTGGTGTGGTTCCGCCCGCCAATCCTGGTGAAATTACGCTCATCACCATCGAAGATGAGATGAAGAAGAGCTACCTCGATTACGCCATGAGCGTGATCGTGAGCCGGGCCTTGCCCGATGTGCGTGATGGCCTGAAGCCGGTGCACCGGCGCATTCTCTATACCATGGACGAGAACGGCTTCACGCCGGACAAGGCCTACAAGAAATCAGCCCGTGTGGTGGGTGACGTGATGGGCAAGTATCACCCGCACGGCAACCTGGCGATCTATGACGCGCTGGTGCGCATGGCGCAGGACTTTTCCTTACGGCTGCCACTGATTGACGGGCAGGGCAACTTCGGTTCGGTTGATGGCGATCCGCCCGCGGCTGACCGTTACACCGAATCGCGGTTGGCAAAATCCGCCATCCCCCTGCTTGACGATCTGGACAAGGATACGGTCGAATTCCAGTTCAACTATTCCAATGAATTCCGCGAACCCACGGTTCTGCCGGCGAAGTATCCAAACCTTCTGGTGAATGGCGCAGGCGGCATCGCGGTGGGCATGGCCACCAACATGGCGCCTCACAATCTGGGCGAAGTGATCGATGCCACCATTGCCACGATTGATAATCCGGCCATTTCCATTGATGACTTGATTGAGTTCATGCCGGGGCCGGACTTTCCGACGGGCGGAATCATCCTGGGCCGTTTGGGCGTCAAGCTGGCGTTCCATACGGGGCGCGGCTCGGTGGTTTTGCGCGGGCGGGTGCATACGGAAGAAATCCGGAAAGACAGGGAAGCGCTTGTCATCACTGAAATCCCCTACCAGGTGAACAAGGCGCTGATGATCGAGCGCATTGCGGAAATGGTGCGGGACAAGAAGATCGAAGGCATTTCCGATATCCGCGATGAGTCCTCGCGCCAGGGAATGCGCGTGGTCATTGAAATCAAGCGCGATGCGATGGCCGACGTGGTGCTGAACCAGCTCTACCGCTTCTCGCAATTGCAGAGCACCTTCAGCGTCAACAATATCGCCTTGACTGGCGGGCGGCCCGAGCAGCTGAACCTCAAGGATCTGCTGCAGGCCTTCATTACCTTCCGCGAAGAGGTGGTAACACGGCGGACCAAGTTCCTGCTGAACAAGTCGCGCGACCGGGCGCATATTTTGGTGGGCCTGGCAATCGCGGTTGCCAATATCGATGAAGTGATTGCGCTGATCCGCCGCTCGAAGGACGCGGGCGAGGCGCGCGAGGCTTTGATGGGCCGGGCCTGGCCGGCCAAGGATTTGGGGCCGCTGATTGCACTCATTGCCGATCCACGGCATTCGTTGGGGGCTGACAATAATTACCGGCTTTCGGAAGACCAGGCGCGGGCCATTCTCGATTTGCGCCTGCAGCGCCTGACGGCGCTTGGCATTGATGAAATCACCGACGAGTTGCAGAAACTCGCCAAGGAGATTGCGGAGTATCTGGATATCCTGCGCTCGCGCCTGCGGGTGATGAACATCATCAAGGACGAGCTGACGCAGATCAAGACCGATTTCGCCACGCCACGGCGCACCGAGATTATCGAGAATGATGGCGAAGTTGACGATGAAGACCTGATTGCCCGTGAGGATATGGTGGTGACGGTGAGCCATGCGGGCTATGTGAAGCGGGTACCGCTGTCGGCCTACCGCGCGCAACGGCGCGGCGGCAAAGGCCGGGCGGGCGTGCAGATGCGTGACGAGGATTTCGTGACGAAGCTGTTCGTTGCCAACACCCACACGCCGATCCTGTTCTTCTCCAGCGCAGGTATGGTGTACCGGATGAAGGTGTGGCGTTTGCCGGTGGGCAATCCGCAGGCCCGGGGCAAGGCTTTGATTAATCTTCTGCCCCTGGCGCAGGATGAGCGCATTACGACGATCATGCCGCTGCCGGAGGATGCCGGCGCTGCGGCCAACTTGCATCTCATGTTTGCCACGCGTTCGGGCACCGTGCGGCGCAATGAACTTATCGATTTCGAGAGCATCAACCGTTCCGGCAAGATTGCCATGAAGCTTGATGCGGGCGACCAGATTGCCAATGTCGAAATCTGCACCGATTCAGATGACGTGCTGCTGACCACGGCGCAGGGCCAGTGCATCCGCTTCAGCGTGAGCGATGTGCGGGTGTTCAAGGGACGCGATTCAACCGGCGTGCGGGGCATCAAGCTGGAGGAAAAGGACCATGTCATCTCCATGGCTATCATCCGGCATGTGGATGCCACCGCCGAGGAGCGCCTGGCCTTCATCAAGATGTCGCGCGCCGTGGCGGGCGAGGAGGCGGAGCCGGATGCTTCGGATGAAGAGGACGTGGCGGATGCGGGCCTGAGCCAGGAACGCTATGCAGCCATGGGGGCTGCCGAGCAGGTGATCCTCACGGTTTCCAGCAATGGCTATGGCAAGCGCACATCGTCCTACGAATACCGCATTACCAACCGGGGCGGCAAAGGCATCGTGGCCATGGCGGTGAATGACCGCAACGGCCCGCTGGTGGCTTCCTTCCCGGTCGAGCATTCGGACGAGATCATGCTGGTGACCGATGGCGGGCAACTGATCCGCTGCCCGGTGGATGGCATCCGCAAAGCGGGACGCTCCACACAAGGCGTCATTGTAATCAATACGGCCGATGATGAGAATGTGGTTTCGGTTGAGCGGCTGAGCGAGGATGATGAGGAAGCGTAATTCCGCTTGACAGTGTCGGGTCGTTTCTGGCTCCCTAAACCTTATTGTTGCGGGTCCGAGCGACCCCCACCCAAACCCCACCCCACAAGAGGGAGGGGCGAAGAATT
>JBAVOA010000249.1:0-1895 GCA_049691635.1 Aestuariivirga sp.
GGACATGGCGCCAGCGACGAGTCCGGCCACGCCAGCTATGAGGACATCGGAGGTTGCCGCCGAGGCGGCTGCCACGCCGACAATCAGGCTTGCGGTTGAAACAATGCCGTCATTTGCACCCAGCACCGCCGCCCGCAACCAGCCGATGCGCGAGACGAGATGGCTTTCGGGGTGTAAGTGCAGCCGTGTCACCGTTTCCTCCAGGTCATGTCCCGGCTTAGCACGGACCGGCGGCCAACGGTAGCACGACAGCGGTTGAGAGACGCATATCATAAATTGACAAAACACCCAGGAAAGGCTGTCTTAATTGCCATTGTTTTGAGGGGGGTTGCGATGAAGACTGGATTTAACCTGCTGCTGTGGACGGCCCATGTCACGGCAGAGCATACGGCCATTCTGAAGGGCATCAAGAAGGCGGGCTACGACACGGTGGAAATTCCCGTGTTTGAGGGCACGCCTGATCACTATGCCCGCATTGGCGAAACGCTGGATAAGCTGGGGTTGGAGCGCAGCGTTGTGGGCGTGATCGGGCCCTCGGGCAAAAACCCGCTTTCGCCGGACAAGGCAGCCCAGGCTGCTGCGGTTGTTCATACGAAATGGGTGATCGATTGCGCGAAGGCTCTGGGCGCGCGCATCATCGCGGGGCCGATGCATTCGGAGATCGGTTATTTCTCCGGCAATGGACCGACAACTGCCGAGCGCAAGCGGGGCATTTCCTTCCACCGCAAGGCGGGCGACTATGCGGCCAAGCAAGACATCCGCTTTGCGCTGGAAGCGCTCAACCGCTTTGAGTGTTATTTCCTCAATACGATGGGGCAATTGGCCGACTATCTCGACGAGGTGGACCATCCGGCGATCAAGGGCATGTATGATACCTTCCATGCCAACATCGAGGAGAAGGATCCGGTTGCGGCGATCAAGACGATCAAGCGCCATATGATCCACGTGCATATTTCAGAGAATGACCGGGGCACGCCGGGCAAGGGCCATGTACCCTGGGCCGCCACTTACAAGGCCTTGCGGGCGGCCAAGTATGACGGCTGGATCACCATTGAAGCCTTTGGCCGGGCGCTTCCGGCACTGGCGGCCGCCACGCGGGTATGGCGGGATTTTTTCCCGACGCGCGAGAGTGTTTACCTGGACGGCATCAGGCAAATGAAAACCGGTTGGGCCCGCGCGAAGTGAGCTAACCGTGGGCAAGGTCTACATCATCGGCACGCTGGACACCAAGGAGGCGGAGCTGCGCTATGCCAGGCGCCGGGCCGAAAAGGCGGGAGCTGAGGTGGTGCTTGTTGACGTGTCGACGGCGCCGAACAAGGCGAAGTCGGACGTGAGCGCGCGCGAGGTTGCGCGGCATCATCCCAAGGGGGAGGTTGCGGTGATGGGACTTTCCGATCGTGGTGCTGCCGTTGGCGCCATGGCCGAGGCGCTGTCGCGTTATATGGAAGCCCGCAAGGATGTGGGCGCGGTGCTGGGGCTCGGCGGTTCGGGCAATACGGCCATCGTGACGGCGGCCATGCGGGCCCTGCCGGTGGGGGTTCCGAAGCTGATGGTTTCCACGGTGGCGTCCGGCAATGTGGCGCCCTATGTGGGGCCTTCGGACATTGCCATGATGTATGCGGTGGTCGACGTGGCGGGGCTCAATGCGATTTCGCGGAAGGTGATTGCCAATGCGGCCCACGCGGCGGCGGGCATGGCGCTCAACCGTGTTGCCCGCGAGAAATCCGACAAGCCGGGGGTGGGCCTCACCATGTTCGGGGTAACCACGGCGTGCATCACGCAAATCCGCGAGCGCCTTGAAAAGGACTATGAGTGTTTCGTGTTTCACGCCACGGGAACCGGCGGCCAGTCCATGGAGAAGCTGGTGGACTCCGGCCTTCTGGAAAGTGTCATCG
>JBAVOA010000250.1:0-5484 GCA_049691635.1 Aestuariivirga sp.
CCCCTGCACCTCGCCGTATTCATCGACGACAATGGCAAAGTGAGTCTTGCGCCTGAGGAACGCCTTAAGCTGATCGGCCAAGGGCCGCGTATCGGGCACAAACCAGGCCGGCCCCATGACATCTTCAATCTTGATCTTACTTGAATCACCGTCGTTCTCCTGCAGGGCTGAGAAGAGATTCTTGGCGTGCAGGATCCCCACAATGTTGTCCTGTTTGTCTTTCCAAACGGGAAAGCGCGTATGGCCGGATTTCAGAACCTGCTTAACGATTTTCTCCGGCATATCGGAAGTATCTATGGTTACCATTTTAGTGCGATGGATCATGGCATCGAGGACTTCCAGATCCTGAAGATCGAGAATGCCGCCCAGCATGTCGCGATCGTTGGTGATGAAACTCCCTTCCTTGTGGTGAAGCTCGATGGTCCCGCGCAGTTCATCATGGGCGGACAGGGCATTCTCAACATTCGAGACATTGACGCCAAAGAGGGTTAGCAAATTCTGGACAAAAAATTCCACTGCAAACAGGACGGGTCCAAGAGCCACGACAAGCACGCGGACAGTGGGCGCAACTGCCAAGGCAAACCTGTCCGGGTAGACGATTGCATAGGTCTTTGGCAAGACTTCGCCAAAGATGAATACCAGGACGGTCATGGCCGCAGACGCGATGACCGCACCGTGATCGCCGAAGCTCTCTACGAGCACTGCTGTGGCAAATGCAGAAGCCGTAATGATTGCGATATTGTTGCCCAGCAGAAGTGCGCCAATTAGCCGTTCCCGGGTTTTTGTCAGCGATAGGACAATTGAGGCACGCCAGTTTCCTCGGCGCTCCAGTTCAGTGAGACGCGCCCTGGAAGTGGCCGTCAGCGCGGTTTCGGCGCCGGAAAAAAATGCAGAAACGAGAAGCAGGAAGACAATTGCCACTGCAGCAATACTGAGGTCGAAGCTCATTTTCTTTCAAGGTCCTCCTGCAGAAACTTTTTGACGTCAGCATCGGACACATTCTTCGCAATGAAGGCGTCACCAATTGAGTGGGCCAGAATGAATGTGAGTTTTCCGCCTTGGACTTTTTTATCCCGGCGCATGGTTGCCACGAGATCAGCAACGGGCGGTAGTGCGCCATCAATGTCTCTCATATGGGTGGGAAGGCCCAGGGATTTTAAGTGGTTGGCGATGCGGTCGGCCGTTCCCAGCTTGCAGTGCTTGAGATATTCGGAAAAACGGAAGGCCTGGACCATGCCAATCGCCACGCCCTCGCCATGCAGGAGTCGGCTGCCGTAGCCTGTCGCGGATTCAAGCGCATGGCCAAAGGTGTGGCCAAGATTGAGAAGGGCGCGGATGCCTTGTTCTGTTTCATCCTCGGCAACGATGGCCGCCTTGGCAGTACAGCTCTTGTGAATGGCGTGGGCGCGGGCCTGGGCGTCACCGCGCAAAAGGACTTCGGCGTTGGTTTCCAGCCACTCGAAAAATGGCAAGTCGCCCAAGAGGCCATATTTTGCCACTTCCGCATATCCGGCCGCCAGTTCACGGCGAGATAGTGTGTCCAGCAGACTGGTATCTGCCAGAACTTTTATCGGCTGGAGGAAAGCCCCAATGAGGTTTTTTCCTTGGGTAGAATTGATACCGGTCTTGCCGCCGACGGAAGAATCAACCTGGGCCAGAAGCGTGGTTGGAATTTGAATAAAATCGACACCGCGCCTGAGTATGGCGGCTGCAAAGCCTGTTAGATCGCCGATTACACCGCCGCCGAAGGCAATGATCTTGTCACGTCGCTCAACCCCTGCGGCCAGGAGCTGCTCGCACAAGTCGGCCAAGGCGGCAAAGCTCTTGGTTTTTTCACCCGGGGGCAGAATGATAGCTACAGACTTGATGCCTGCCGCGGCAAGGGATGTCTCCAGGGCCTTGAGGTGATAGCGCGCTACGTTTTCATCGGTGACGATGGCAACGAACGGCCGGTTTAGGAGGGGTGCAATGTGACTGCCCGCTTCCTGCAACAGGCTTTCTCCGATGTGGATATCGTAAGTCCTTCGGCCGAGATTGACCGGAACGATATCGCGATGTCTGCCTTCAGTCTGGTGCATGGTTCAGCCGTTCCCAACCTGGCCATTTCGCCAGAACCTTGATGACTTCATTGACCATTTGCGTGTGTTGTACATCCCTGCTTTCAACAGTTACATCTGCCATGGCATAGACGGGATAGCGCTGTTCGATCAATTTTTGCATGACAGCTTCCGGATCGTCGGTCTGCAGCAAGGGCCGGTCAGAACGCTTCATCACGCGCTTCATCAGCAAAGGCAGGTCAGCCTTCAGCCACACGGAAATGCCATGGGCTTGAATGCTGTGGCGGGTTTCTTCATTGATGAAGGCACCGCCGCCCGTCGATAGAATTTGCGCACCATTTTCAATCAGGCGTAAAATTACCCGGCGCTCGCCTTCACGGAAGTAGGCTTCCCCATGATCCTTGAAAATCTCGGGGATCGTCTTGTCAGCGGCAAGCTCGATTTCATGATCGGCGTCGACGAACGGAATTTCAAGCTTCTCTGCGAGCCGGCGGCCAATGCTGGATTTTCCCGCACCCATCAGGCCGACGAGCACAATGGAGTGATTTCCGAGCCGTTCGCGGATATCTTCTATCTCTTTTGAAAGAGAACGCCGTGCCATCGGTTCCATTCCTTAACGTTGGTGAGCTTTTAGAACGGCAAAGGTCAGCGCGCCAAGACTTTTGATTAGGTGGTCATTTGGCAGCATCTGGGATAAAGTGCTGACTGATTTGGAGATTTGCACGTGCCTGACAGCCTTCGATTCCTGTTTGTGGTCCTTATACTTGCGGGCGCTGTTTATGGCGCCGTCTGGGGACTGGCTAATTTTCCACCTGAACAGACGGAAATTGTGAAGTCGTTACCCCATGAAAAACTCCGGCAAAAATAAGTCATCAAAACAAGGGGTACAAAACCGGCACGTGGACCGGTTTCTGGAGATGATGAGCGCCGAGCGAGGCGCGGCTGAAAACTCCTTGCAGGCCTATGGCCGCGATCTCCTGCATTATGTGGCATTTCTTGAAGCACGCGGGGCCGCACTCCTGTCGGCTTCGAGTGATGACATCCGGGCTTATCTGGAATATCTCGAAGCACAAGGCTTTGCCCGTACAACCGCAGCGCGGCGGCTCTCGGCGGTGCGCCAGTTTCACCGGTTTATCCATGGTGAAGGAATGGTTAGGGTTAACCCGGCCGCGATTGTGGAAAGCCCTAAGACGGGAAGGCCTCTGCCCAAGATGTTGTCGACCGAGGACATTGACCGGCTGCTTGCGGAGGCGCGAGGACGGGTCGCACTTGCGGAAGGCAAAGCCCTGTTCAAGGCGGTTCGGCTCCACTGCTTACTGGAACTCCTGGTGGCGACCGGACTTCGCGTTTCAGAGCTGGTGGGCTTGACCGTTGGGGCAGTTACTGCCGATGATACCTTTCTGGCCATCCGGGGCAAGGGTGGCCGCGAGCGGCTCGTGCCAATTTCCGACCAGGCGAGAGCGGTCCTCCATGACTACCTCAAGATACTGGCAGTGCAGGAAAAAACCCCCTCAAAGTGGTTGTTTCCCTCCCACGGGGCAAGCGGCCGCCTGACGCGGCAGCACTTTGCCCTTGAACTCAAGGCCCTGACGGCGGCCTGCGGCCTTGACCTTACAAGGGTTTCGCCTCACGTCCTGCGTCATGCTTTTGCCAGTTATTTGCTCGCGTGCGGGGCGGACCTGCGGGCAGTCCAACAAATGCTGGGCCATGCGGATATTTCCACAACCCAGATTTACACCCATGTACAGGCGGAGCGCCTGCAGTCAGTGGTGGAGAGCCACCATCCGCTAGCTAAGAAAAGTTGACTTTATGGCGTCTGACGGCCACATCTTGCGCGATACAAAAGCCAATTCATTCAATAGCCTCTGAGGGTCTATGCATTCCTACTTGGATTTTGAGACGTCCGTCGCCGAGCTTGAGGGAAAGATTGCTGAGTTGCGGGCTCTGGCGGCCGGAGATTCAACCGTTTCGATTGCGGATGAAGTCAAAGCCCTTGAGAAAAAGGCTTCCAAGAGCCTTGCTGATCTTTACCTGAACTTGACCCCCTGGCAAAAAACCCAAGTGGCGCGGCATCCTGACCGGCCCCATGCTCTCGCCTACATCGATCAATTGGTTACCGACTTCGTGCCGATGGCCGGCGACCGGAAGTTTTCTGAAGATTACGCGGTGGTTGGCGGCCTTGGGCGATTTCGCGGATCGTCCGTTGTGGTGATCGGCCAAGAAAAAGGGGCCGACACGCAATCTCGGCTTAAGCATAATTTTGGCATGGCACGGCCGGAAGGCTATCGCAAAGCCGTCAGGCTCATGGAACTGGCAGAGCGCTTTAGCATTCCGGTAATTACGTTTGTGGATACCGCGGGCGCCTATCCGGGCATCGACGCTGAAGAACGCGGCCAGGCGGAGGCCATTGCGCGTTCGACCGATTGCTGCATGGGGTTGGGCGTGCCCTTGGTTTCCCTCATTATCGGGGAGGGCGGTTCCGGCGGTGCGATTGCCATTGCTACTGGGAACAGCGTACTGATGATGGAACATTCCATCTACAGCGTGATATCTCCGGAAGGAGCGGCCAGCATCCTGTGGCGGGATGCCGGACGCGCGAAGGACGCGGCGGCTGCGTTGAAAATTACGGCACAGGATCTCAAAAAACTTGCTGTCATTGATGATATCATTAATGAACCGTTAGGAGGAGCCCATCGCCAGCCGGAACAGGCGATATCCGCCGCAGGTGAAATGATCGCACGAAACCTGGAGGCTTTCGCTGGTGTTTCGCCCGAGGTTTTAAGAACGCAGAGGCGCGAAAAATTTCTGGCTATCGGCCGTAGCGTTTGAGATGGGTCGCGAATGCTCAGTTAAAGCCGGTGAAAAGGCCTGTCATGACGTCAAACAAGGTTGATTGAACTGTTGACGTGAGCGTGAACATAACAGGTATGAGCATGAGGCCCATGGCAGCTGCAATCAAGCCGTACTCGATCGCGGTGGCGCCGCTGGAGTCACTTAAGAAAAGCCTTGCCTGGCACGTTGTGGTTTTCATTATGGCAGCCCTGTTTAAAATAACTGTCGCTATTCCCTTACACCATAGTCCAGACTTATTTTTAGAGTGTTAATCCATTGTGTTCTTTTGTATTAATTCCTTGCTTTAGAAGTTTGTTTTGGTGAACTGATATGAAATTTCCCCTGTCGCGGCGGACCTTCTTGCAAGGCCTGTGCGCCGCGCCTTTTGGGGCAGGGTCTGCCCAGGCGCAACCTCCTGTCGAACTGCATGTGGCTTCACGGATTATTGAGGTTAACGGCCGCGCGGCGAAGGTATTTGGCATCCAGACCAACACGGGTAGACAGGGGCTTTCCTTGCTTCTTGGGGAGCGGTTTCAGGTGCGCGTCCGAAACGATCTTGACGAGAATACCTTGCTGCACTGGCACGGCCTCATTC
>JBAVOA010000251.1:0-2779 GCA_049691635.1 Aestuariivirga sp.
AGACCACGGGCACGCCCTTGCCACCGGTGATTTCCCTGACGCGGGCCACCACATTCTCGGTGGCGGAATTGATCACATGGGTGCAGCCGTGGGCCTTGGCGATTGCCATTTTGGCGTCCGACCCCACGGTGCCAATGACAATGGCGCCGAGCGCGCTGGCCCATTGCGGGCGATGAGGCCCACGCCGCCGGCGGCTGCATGGAGCAGGATGGTTTCGCCGGCCTTCACCTTGTAGGTGGCGCGCAGGAGATAGCGCACGGTCATGCCCTTCAGCATCATGCCGGCGGCGGTCTCGTCGCTGATTGTGGATGGAATCCTGACGACCCGTTTAGCGGGGATGTTGCGGGCCTGGGCATAGGCGCCGAGCGGGCCGTTGCCATAGGCCACGCGGTCACCCACTTTCAGGCTGGTGACGCCCTGCCCCAGCTCCTCCACCACGCCCGCAGCCTCCAGGCCTAGGCCAGACGGCAGCTTGACCGGATAAAGCCCGGAGCGGTGATAGGTATCGATGTAATTCAGGCCGATGGCGGTCTGCCGGAGGCGCACTTCGCCGGGCGCGGGCTTTGCCAGATCAACCGACACGAGATGCATGACTTCGGGCTCGCCTGGCTTCTCAAATTGCACTGCTTTTGTCATGGGATCCTCGCAACTCCGCTTTTCAACAATTGGCTTGGTGATATACACTCGGGAAACCCTCTAATGCCCCAAGTCACCCAAAAATCCAAGCCGAGATCAAGGAATTCCCTGCCATGACGTTACGCGTTTCCCCGCCTGTGTCCCGGATCGAAGCGCCGCCCATCGCCGAGGCGATGACTTGGGTGCGGCCAGGGGTGCGCAACCGGGGACTTCTCGACCTGTGCCAGGCTGTCCCCAGCTATGCACCAGCGGAGGCGCTGAAGGATGAAATCGCCCGTCTGGCGCATGATCCCGCAACCCACCTCTACACGGACATCAGCGGCATTCCGGAACTGCGCAGCGCCCTGGCCCGGCACATGGCGGCGGATTATCGCGGCCAGATCGATCCGCAGAATGTGGGCATCACGTCGGGCTGCAACCAGGCGTTCTGCGCTGCCATCATGGCGGTGGCCGAGCGCGGCGACAATGTGGTGCTGCCGGTGCCCTATTATTTCAACCACCAGATGTGGCTCGACATGCTCGGCGTTGAAAAACGGCTGATGGCGGCCTTTGCGGAGGACCGCACCTATCCGCTGCCTGAAGAAGCCGCGGCCCTTATCGACACGCGCACCCGCGCCATCGTGTTGTGCTCGCCCAACAACCCCACGGGTGCCATCTATCCGCCGCACATCATCGAGGGTTTCTATGAGCTTGCGCGGGCCTCCGGCATCGCCCTGATCATTGACGAGACCTACAAGGATTTCCGTTCTACGCCGGAACCCCTGCACGGGCTCTTTGCCAAGCCGGACTGGCAGGACACGTTCATCCAGCTCTACAGCTTCTCCAAGGTCTTCGCGCTGACGGGCTACCGGGTGGGTTCCCTCATTGCCGGTGATGGAATTCTTGCCGAGGCCGAAAAGGTGCTGGACTGCATGGCCATCTGCGCGCCGCAGATTTCGCAGTGGGCGGCCCTGTTCGGGCTGGCGCACCTGCAGGCGTGGAAGCGGGAAAAGCAGCGCCTGATGGAAAGCCGGCGGGAAGCCCTGCTCGCCGCCTTCAACACGCCGAAGCTTGGCTACAGGCTGATCAGTTCAGGGGCCTATTTTGCCTATGTGAAGCATCCCTTTGGCGATGCCGCTGCCAAATCCGTGGCCATGCGGCTGGCGGGTGAGCATGATGTGCTGTGTTTGCCGGGATCCATGTTCGGACCCGGCCAGGAGGCCTATCTGCGCTTTGCCTTTGCGAATTCGCCGTCCGAGGACATGCCACTGCTCGCCGAACGGCTGATCGAGAGCCAGGCCGTGAAATGATTGAGGGCTTGAGCCACATTACATTCACCGTGCAGAACCTGGACCGGATGGAGGAAATCCTGGTCAAGGTATTAGGCGCACGAAAAGTCTATGACAGCGGAGACAAGACATTTTCGGTTTCGCGCGAGAGATTCTTTCTGGTGGGCGAAGGGCAAGCACCGGTATGGCTTGCGATCATGGAAGGTGAAAGCCTTCCCACGCGGACCTACAATCATGTGGCCTTCAAAATTCCGGAAACGGACTACCCAGCCTGCCTTGAGCGGGTACAGGGGCTCGGCCTTGAGGTTCGCGAAGGCCGGTCACGGGTTGCTGGCGAGGGGCGGTCAATTTATTTCCATGACCATGACAACCACCTGTTTGAATTGCACACGGGCACACTTTCGGAGCGATTGGCGCGCTATGCAAAAAGTTGAGGCTGCGGGAGCGCATATCCCCGCAGGCCGCGCCGGATTACTTCTTTTGTGATTTCACGTAGGCGATGTAGCCGCGAACGTCAGCCGCCGGTTCGGCGTAGGCCTTGCCCAGCGCCTTTTCCATGGCCGCCATATAGGTCTTTGCCCAGCCCGGGAGCTGGTAGTCAATGACCGCGAGAAACTCAAGGGTCGCGGCCAGGCGAATGTCGGCAATTGATGGCTTCGCCCCGCCAATAAAAGACGTGCCGTGCATATAGAATTTGTGGAAGACATCGAGCGGTTCGGCAATGGCATCACTGGCCGCCTTCTGGGCTGCCGCCTTGTGTTCCGGCGCTGCATCGCTGCTGCCCACTTCGCCGGCATACTGGGGAAAGCCGAGGGACGGATAGGTGGCGCGGGCCACGTAGGGATAAAGCGTGCCGATGATGTAGAACATGGCAC
>JBAVOA010000252.1:0-7230 GCA_049691635.1 Aestuariivirga sp.
TTCATAAGATATCTAGTCCAGAAGTTGGCCTATCCTCTCCTTGAGGACGGGGAGAATTTCCGTCTCAAACCAGGGATTTTTACGGAGCCACAGATTGTTGCGCGGACTGGGATGGGGAAGGGCAAGAACCCCTGGCCAGTAATCCTTCCAGGCCCGCACGGTTTCCGTCAGATTGTCCTTCCGCTGGTCTCCCAAATGCCAGGCCAGCGCATATTGGCCGATGGCCAGCGTCACCTCAAGATTGGGCAGAAACGCCAGAAGCTGGCGGCGCCACTGCGGGGCGCATTCCGGCCGGGGAGCCAGATCGCCGGATGTGCCGGTTCCCGGATAGCAGAACCCCATGGGGAGAATGGCAATTTTCCCGCGGTCATAAAACACCGTCCGGTCGATGCCCATCCAGCTGCGCAACCGCTCGCCGCTGGGGTCATTGAAGGGAATGCCGGTCTCATGCACCCGCCGGCCCGGCGCCTGGCCCGCAACCAGAATGCGCGCCGTGGGGCTGAGCTGAAACACCGGACGCGGACCCAACGGCAGATGGGCCTTGCAGATATCGCAAGCCCTTGCCGCCGCGACAGTTTCGTCAAATCCGCTGTCACCGGTCAGAGGTCACCCACCACGCACTTCTTCGCCAGTGCCTTGTATTGTTTTTCCGTGAACGGAATGGGATTGCCGCCCGCCGAGGGATCCTTGATCGCCATGGCCGCCACAGCATCCAGGCGCTTCGTATCAATGCCGATGTCTTTCAGCGCATTGGGAATGCCGATCTCCTTGCGCAGCGCCAGGATCCATTTGAGAAATCCGTTGAAGCCTCCCTTGATGCCGAGATAGGCAGCAGCCCGCTCGATATCTTTTTCGATCTTGCGGCGGTTGGCCTTCAGCACATAGGGCATCACAATGCCGTTAAGCAGCCCGTGATGGGCGTCATACAGGCCGCCAAAGGGATGCGACAGGGCATGAATGGCCCCAAGGCCGCGCTGGAAGGCCGTAGCGCCCATGGTCGAGGCCATGAGCATGTTGCCGCGCGCGTCAAGGTCCTTGCCCTTCTTGACCGCCTTCGCCAGGTTTTCCTTCACCAGACGCATGCCCTCAAGCCCGACACCAGCTGAGAGCGGATGGTAGAACGGCGCGCAATAGGCCTCGAGGCAATGGGCGAGCGCATCCATCCCCGTAGCGGCCGTCAGTTTCGGCGGAAGGCCAACCGTCAGTTCCGGATCGAGAATTGCCACCTTCGGCATGATGGCCGGATGGAAAATGATCTTCTTCTCATGGGTGATGGGATGGGTCACAACGCCGGCGCGCCCCACTTCCGAGCCCGTTCCCGCCGTGGTCGGAACTGCGATGATAGGGGAAATCTTTGAGGCGTCAGCCCGCGTCCACCAATCGCCAATGTCTTCAAGCTCAAAAACGGAAATATTCTGGCTGTGCATCAGGGCAATCATCTTGCCGATATCAAGACCGGAACCGCCGCCAAAGGCGATCACCCCATCATGGCGCCCGGCATGATAGGCCTTGATGCCCTCAAGGATA
This sequence comes from Aestuariivirga sp., assembly GCA_049691635.1. Lineage (GTDB taxonomy): Bacteria > Pseudomonadota > Alphaproteobacteria > Rhizobiales > Aestuariivirgaceae > Aestuariivirga. The sequence continues at coordinate 1,528 of JBAVOA010000252.1, forward strand.
TTGGCCTCGATCGGATTGGGCCGCACATCGGAAAACACAGCGATCGCCAGTCCGGCGCGCTTCACGTCGTCGACGATGGCATGCACCATGGGCATGGCCGCCAGGCCCGGATCGGTCACAAAGAGCGGGCGCATGATGCCATTGGCCTTGCAGAGATCGGCCAGTTCCTTGATCCGGCCCACGCCATATTTGAGCGCCGTCGGATAACTGAAATTGCGGTTTGGTATGGTCATGGGTTTGTCCTCAAATGATAGAATACTGATCTTGTCACGGCATCAATGGCTGCCAGCCATGGAGCCCCTCAATAGCGTTCAAATCCGCGCTTCAGCTCAAGGTCGGTGATGCGTCGGTCGAATTCGAATTGCTCCCATTTCGCCGTATGAACGTAGTGATCCACTACATCGTCACCCATGGCATTGCGCAGGAACTTGGAGCCATCGAGAAGCGAGGTCGCCTCACGGAGCGTCTTTGGAATTTCGCGCAGCTTCCTGTCGCCGCCATAGGCATCGCCCGAGAACACCGGTTCCAGTTTCATTTTCTTCTCGATGCCATCAAGGCCCGCCGCGATGAGTGCCGCAAAGGCGAGATAGGGATTGAGATCAGCCCCGCCCACCCGGCATTCCACGCGAATGGCCTTGCTGTCGGCACCACACAGCCGGTAGCCCGCCGTGCGGTTGTCAAAACTCCACACCGCCTTGGTGGGTGCAAAGGTGCCGACCATGAAGCGTTTGTAGGAGTTGATATAGGGTGCCAGGAAATAGGTCAGCTCGCTGGCATGCTCAAGCTGGCCCGCGAGGTAATGCTGCATCATCTCAGACATCCCATGGTGGCCCGCCTTGTCGAAAAAATGCGCCGTCTTGCCGTCGGCTGACCACAGCGACTGGTGGATGTGGGACGAGTTGCCCGCCATGCCGTAATCCCATTTGGCCATGAAGGTGATAGCCTTGCCAACGCCATAGGCAATTTCCTTGGCGCTGTTCTTGATGATGGCATGATTGTCGGCCATCACCAGCGCCTCGTCATATTTTACGTTGATCTCTTCCTGGCCCGGGCCCCATTCACCCTTGGAATTTTCAACCGTGATGCCAGCGCCCGCCAAGCCGTTGCGCAGCGCCCGCATGTAAACTTCTTCCTTGGCAGTTTGCAGTATGCCATAATCCTCAATGTAGTAAGCCGAGGTCTTGAGGTTGCGGTAGCCCTTGCTGTTGCAGAGTTCAAAACTGTCGTCGAACAGGAAAAACTCGAGTTCGGACGCCATATAGGCCTTGAGCTTCATGGCTTCGAGGCGCTTCAGCTGCTTTTTGAGGACCGCGCGCGGCGAATGCGGGACATCCTCATGGGTGTGGTGGTCCAGCACATCGCACAGCACAAGTGCCGTGCCCGGCAGCCACGGCGTGCGGCGCAACGTTGACATGTCAGGCTTCAGAACGAAATCGCCATAGCCCTTTTCCCAACTCGTGGCCTTGTAGCCCGGCACCGGTTCCATTTCGATATCGACACCGAGCAGATAGTTGCAGGCGTGGGTTTCTTCGTAACCGCCATCAGCGAAGAATTTCGCGTGGAAGCGCTTGCCGACGAGGCGGCCCTGCAAATCCACCATGGCGGCCACCACCGTGTCGATCGTGCCGGCGGCAACTTCCTTTTTCAACTCGTCCAGCGTCAACATCCCATTGGCCATTTTCGTCTCCCTATTTTGTTATCGCGTGCGTGAGCGGCATCGCCAGACGCTGCGCCCATTCATTTTGTCCGCGTTCATTGGCAATGAAGTCATTGCGAATTTCGATCATGACCGATTTCAGTCCCCGCGGTGCCGCATGCAGGTTGAGAGTGTGCATCACTCCATCCCTTGGGCCATAGGGCTCATTCAGTCGCACGTCCACTTTCGGAAAAGCCTTGATCAGCTTGTCGGCAATGCGCGCATCCCGGTCAAACAGGATCCCAAGCTCAACCGCGCGGTCCCTGCCCTTGTAGGTTTTCGTGAAGCTGTGAATGGTCACCAGGCTTGTTTGCCGTCCCGCGCAGGCCCTCTGGTCCAGCATATGGGCAAGGCCATCATGAAACGGCCGGTAGATGCTTTCAACACGCGCCATCTTGTCCGCAGCGCTCAACCCGCTGTTGCCGGGAATGGCCGTCGTTTCGCTCATCTCGGGCATGGCCGCCTCCGCGTCCGGCGGCCGGTTGCAGTCATAGGCCAGGCGCGAATAGCGCTGCAAAGCCAGGGGCGCATCCAGCAGCCGCGACAGCAGCCGGGAGACCCCTTCCGCCCCGATATCCCAGGCAATGTGCCGCTCCAGGTCCTCGACCGGAAGACCGAGAGTTCCAAGCTTTTTGGGCAGGCGGTTGCTGGCGTGCTCGCATACCAGAACATAGGGCGAGCGACCCGTTTCATTTACCAGAATGAACGCATCTTCTTCGCCTTCAATGAGATTTTTAGACATCTGCTGCAAACTACCCTTGCCGCGCGTTGTTCCAGAACTGTCGCAACCTGTCAAACACTGGCAGGCCTTTGGGTGCACATGGAAGGTATCCGCCGGGGGATGAGCTGGGAAATATGCAGGAATTTGACTTTATCATCATAGGCTCCGGGTCGGCCGGTTCTGTCATGGCCGACCGCCTGTCAGAGGACGGCAAGAACAGCGTCCTCGTTCTCGAATTCGGCGGCAGCGACCGGGGGCCTTTTATCCAGATGCCTTCTGCCCTCTCCTATCCCATGAACATGAATGCCTATAACTGGGGCTTTGAAACCGAGCCAGAACCCTATTTGAACGGCCGGAAACTGGCCACGCCCCGCGGCAAGGTCATGGGGGGCTCATCTTCGATCAACGGCATGGTGTATGTGCGCGGCCACGCCCGGGACTTCGACGCCTGGGAAGAAATGGGAGCCAGGGGCTGGGGCCACCGCCATGTGCTGCCCTATTTCAAGCGCCTGGAGAATTCCCATGGCGGCGAGGAAGGCTGGCGTGGGCTCGGCGGCCCCATGCACGTCAAACGCGGCCGCCGCCTGAACCCGCTCTACCAGGCCTTTGTTGATGCAGGCCGCGAGGCGGGCTATCCTGTCACTCCGGATTACAACGGCCACCAGCAGGAGGGCTTCGGCCCCATGGAAATGACCGTGCACAACGGTCTTCGCTGGTCCGCCGCCAATGCCTATCTGCGCCCTGCCCTCAAGCGCCAGAACGTAAAGCTCGCCACGCGAACCCATGTCAACCGCATCGTCCTTGAGGGCAGGCGGGCCGTGGCGGTTGAATATGAAACTGCAGGCGAAATACAGGTGGTGCGGGCAAGGCGCGACATCATCATCGCCGCCTCGACCATCAATTCGCCAAAGATTTTGCAGCTCTCAGGGATCGGCGCGCCTGATACGCTGAAAGCAGCGGGGCTTCCGGTTCACCACGTGCTGCCCGGCGTCGGCGAGAACCTGCACGACCACCTCGAAATCTATTTCCAGATGGAATCCAAAAAACCGGTCACCCTCTATTCAAAGCTCAACCTGTTCTCCAAAGGCATGATCGGCCTTGAATGGCTGCTCTTCAGAACCGGCCTTGGCACCACCAATCATTTCGAATCCTGTGGCTTTATCCGTTCGAAAGCCGGCATCGAATATCCTGATATCGAGTATCATTTCCTTCCCGCCGCCATGCGCTATGACGGAAAACTTGCTTTCAACGGCCATGGCTTCCAGGTTCACGTAGGCCCCATGCGCAGCAAGTCCAGGGGCCACGTCCGTGTACGGAATAGTGATCCCAAGGCCCCGCCGGAGATCCTGTTCAATTACATGTCCCATCCCGACGACTGGGAGGAATTCCGCGCCTGCGTGCGCCTCACCCGCGAGCTGTTCCAACAGCCCGCGATGCGGAAATATGCCGGGCGTGAAATCCAGCCTGGCACAGCCGTACAATCGGACGAACAGATTGACGCCTTCATCCGCCAGCACTGTGAAAGCGCCTATCATCCCTGCGGAACCTGCAAGATGGGCTCAACCAAGGACGTGTCTGCGGTTGTCGATCACGAATGCCGGGTCATTGGAATTGATGGTTTGCGCGTGGCCGACAGCTCCATCATGCCCCAGGTCACCAACGGCAATCTCAATGCCCCAACCCTGATGATCGGTGAAAAGGCGTCCGATCACATCCTCGGTCGCGATCCCTTACCGCCCTCAAACCAGGAGCCGTGGATCAACCCTTCTTGGAAGTCCTCCCAGCGCTAGCCGAGCGCACCCGTCCTCCCGCTTCGTTGTAGTACCATCCCTCGACGCTGAGATTGACATCGGAATTGGTGTTGCCGGTCACGCAGCGCTTGCCATCCTCATCAAGATAGCCGACGGCGGCATTCAGCCAGAACTGGAAATCTCCCACCGCAAAGCGCGCCGTGTTGTTGCGGAAATTGTCCTGCACGCTGTCGCGCACCCGGCCAAGCCTGCAGACCGTAATGACCAGGATCACCGGATTGTCAGCCGATTGCTGCCAGATGAAATCATTGGTCCTGAGCTCCTTGAGGTCTTCCGGCGAAAAATTGTAGCCGGCCTCTTCAGTGACTTCCTTGAGGTTGCGGTAGGGATGGCTGTGAAAATCCCCCATCAGGGTGAGGTGGGGCGACCAGCGCATCATCACCTCGTTCTTGAGTTTCGCCGCATCGAGATTAGGCGTAACGCTGTGGTACTGCCGCTCCGCGGAGATGCTCACGCTTGTCCGGTCAAGATAGAAGATCGATGTCCCGTTCTCGCGTTTGCGATAACCCCAGACATAACCCAAGGTTTCAACCGCCGTGTTCTTTTGCTTGCGCAAGTTGCCATAGCAATAGGCTTCGATAGCTGCCAGGGTCATGGTTTCTAGAAGTGTCGGCGATACGCGGACCTTGTATTTCATCTTGCCCCACTCAAAAACTCAATTTACTTCAATGCTTCTTCCAGAAATAATTCCCGCAGCTTCCGTGACACAGGGCCCGGCTGGCCACCGCCTATGCGCTTGTTATCTATCTCCACAATTGGCATCACGAAATTGGAAGCGCTGGTCAAAAAGGCTTCGTCTGCGCCATAGGCTTCCTCAGGCGTAAACAGGCGTTCCTCAATCGTAACCCCTTTCTCTTGTGCCAGGCGGAACAACGCGCGCCGCGTGCACCCCGCCAGTATATTATTGGAAAGCCCCCGGGTGATCACCTTTCCATCCTTCACAATATAGGCATTGGAAGACGTCCCTTCGGTAACTTTCCCATCCTCAACCATCCAGGCCTCAAAGGCCCCTGCTTCATAGGCTGCCTGTTTCCCCAATACCGGGGCCAGCAGCATGACGGACTTGATATCCCGCCGTGCCCAGCGGACGTCTGGAACTGTAATAACCGCCACCCCTTTGACTGCATCAGGATTATCAACCAATTTCTTGGCCTGTGTAAAAGCAATGAGTGTAGGCTTAACGCCCTTGGGAAACTTGAAATCCCGGTCGGCGGCGCCCCGGGTAATTTGCATATAAATCCACCCCTCATCAAGATGATTGCGCTTAACCATATCCAGGTGCATGGACCGGAGTTCAACCTTGCTGCATGGCCATTCCATGCGGATTTCGCCCAAAGACCGCTCCAGCCGCTCCATATGGGCATCATAGTCGACCAGCTTGCCCCTGAGCACTGCAGTTACCTCATAAATGCCATCCGCAAACAGGAAGCCCCGGTCAAAAATCGATATTTTACCTTGTTCTTCAGGGACATAGC
>JBAVOA010000253.1:0-9161 GCA_049691635.1 Aestuariivirga sp.
TGTCCTTGGGGATGCGCGCGCCATCAAAATCCGAGCCCAAAGCCACGCAGTCTTCGCCCATGATCTTGATCATGTGGTCCAGGTGGCTAATCATGATGTCGAGCGGCGTATCCGTGCGCCAGCGCCCGTCTTCGCGGAGAAATCCGCTGGCAAAATTGAGGCCCACCATGCCGCCACTGTCGCGCACCGCCCGGAGCTGGTCATCGCTCAGGTTGCGCGAGGAGGCGCAGAGAGAGGCCGCATTGGAGTGAGTCGCTACCAGCGGAGCCTTGCTGATCTTCGCCGCATCCCAAAATCCCTTCTCATTTAAATGAGAGAGATCAAGGAGTAGCCGCCGTTCATTGCAGAAGCGGATGAGGTTTTTTCCGGCCTCCGTCAGCCCGTCGCCCGTGTCTCCCGTGGATGGAAAGCGGAATGGCACGCCGTTGCCGAAGATATTGGGCCGGCTCCACACCGGTCCGAGCGAGCGCAGGCCGCTTTCATAGAGCACATCGAGGCTTTTGAACTTCTCGTCGATGGCTTCCGCCCCTTCGATATGGAAGATCGCGGCCATAACGCCCTTGGCGATGCACTCCCGGATTTCCGCGGTACTCCGGCAGACCTTGAAGGCGCCCTTCGACTCGCGCTCGATGCGAAAGAGGAGGGAGGCCATTTCGACGGTTTTGCGCAAAGCCCCGGGCTGGCCGATCTGGCCCGCCAGCGGCGGGTTCACCTCGCCATCATCGGAAGGCAGGTCTTCGCCATCGGTGGGGGCAAAGATGGCAAAGAAGCCGCCGGCAAAGCCACCCGCCTTCATCCGGGGCATATCGAGATGCCCCTGGCCGTCGCCGTTCAGGAAGTCGGCCACGGGATCGCCCTCCGTCTTCACCCAAAGACGGAGCAGCACATCATTATGGCCGTCAAAAACCGGAACTGTCGACAAAATGCTTAGGCCTTGGCGTGCATCGCCTCGACATAGTCCCAGTTCACCAGGCTGTCGACAAAGGCTTCGAGGTATTTCTGCCGCGCGTTGCGATAGTCGATGTAATAGCTGTGCTCCCACACATCGCAGCCCAGGATGGGCTTGGCGCCGTGCATCAGCGGGTTTTCGCCGTTGGGGGTTTTCATGATGGCGAGCTTGCCGTCCTTCACCGCGATCCAGCACCAGCCGGAACCGAACTGTGTCATGCCGGCCTGCACAAAATCCGTGCGCATCTTGTCATAGCCGCCGAGGTCTGAATCGATGGCCTTGGCGAGCTTTGCCGGAAGCTTCTTGCCGCCGCCATTGGGCTTCATCCAGTTCCAGAAGTGGTTGTGGTTGTAATGCTGGCCCACATTGTTGACGAGGCCGGCAATCTTGTCGGCAAAGGCCTTCTTGCAGATCTCCTCGATGGAGAGCGAGGCGAGCGGTGAATCCTTCAGCAGGTTGTTGCCGTTGGTCACGTAAGCCATGTGATGCTTGTCGTGGTGGAACTCCAGGGTTTCCTTCGACATGAAGGGGCCGAGGGAATCATAAGCATAGGGCAGGGCAGGCAGTTCGAGGGCCATGTTTCTCTCCATTGATTGATGAGTCTTTCTAGTCGCTTAGGCTTGAACACGCAAGGAAACTGGCTAGGCTGCAAACAGAGGTGACCCATGCCAAAACCAGCCATCATCCGCTACGACGCCAAGGCCAAACTGGAACAATGGCCGGACTTTCCGGAGACGGAAATCTCATCGGGCGACCGGGGCAGCCGTGGCCATCTGTGGCTTGATAATCCGGCGCTGGGCCTGAAAGTTGGAGTTTGGGAAGCCAAAGCCAATCTTGGCCGCTGGATGAAATGGCCGGTGCACGAGTTCATGGTCGTTTTGGAAGGCGAGGTGGTGATGGTCGAGGAGGATCGCGAAACCGTGGTCAGTGCGGGCGAAAGCTTCTTCATTCCCAAGGGCCGCCTCTGCATCTGGAACCAGGCGGGCTATGTCAAGAAAATCATGGTGCTGTTTGATGACCCCGCGGTCGACAGCATGAAGCCCATCGTCAAGATTGACCCCAATGTAAAACTGCAGCTTTCAACACCGCCGTCGGCAGAAATCTTACATTCTGGCGTGCCAAGGCAACATGCCCACGAGTATTTCGAAAATGCGACTGGAGAGTTTGCTGTGGGTGTGTGGGATACAACGGGTTACCATCGCAAACTCATCGACTTTCCCAGATATGAGTTGATGCATCTCCTGGAAGGCACCGTCACCTTCACCGACGACAAGGAAGCGTCGCAGACTTTCAAGAAGGGCGATACATTCTTCGTACCGCTCGGCGCGCCAAACTCCTGGAAGTCGGAAGGCTACTTGCGGAAGATCTATTGCATCTTCCAGCCGTGTTAGGCCGCTTACCCCAGCTTCTTTTCCATGAACACGCTGAACGGATCATCGGCCGGATAATCCCCGAAGGCGCCACAATCCGTATAGCCTATAGCGCGGTAGAGGCCGAGCGCCTCCGGCTGCGAAATGCCGGTTTCAAGCCGCGAAATCCTGCGCCCCTCGCGAAGCATCTCCGCCTCGATATGCGCCATGATCTTCCGCCCCAGCCCCAGCCCGCGTGACTTCGGATGGATGTAAACCCGCTTCACTTCCGCGTAGTCATCATGCAGCCGGAAGCCGCCGCAGCCCATCACTTCGCCATCAACCGTCACGGAATAGAACCGCACCTCGGGCGCTGCCAGCGATTCAAGATCGAGGCCGTAGTTGCTTTCGGAAGGATAGAGCCGCCCCATATAGTCATCGAGTTCCTCAATCAGCCGCCGCACCGGGCCTTCCCGCGCATCAACTTTCTGAATGAGAATTTCGGCCATCACTGAAACGCCTGAATCCCCGTCTGGGCCCGGCCGAGGATAAGTGCGTGCACGTCGTGGGTGCCCTCATAGGTGTTCACGGTTTCCAGGTTCACCATATGGCGGATCACGTGATACTCATCCGATATGCCATTGCCGCCGTGCATGTCGCGCGCCATGCGGGCAATATCCAGCGCCTTGCCGCAGTTGTTGCGCTTCATCAGCGAAATGGCGGGAGGGGCGGCAACGCCGCGCTCCAGCGCCCGGCCCAAAGCCAGCGCCCCATGGGTTCCAAGCGCGATTTCCGTCTGCATGTCGGCGAGCTTTTTCTGGATCAGCTGATTGGCGGCGAGAGGCTTGCCGAACTGCTTGCGGTCCAGCGTGTATTGCCTGGCCCGGAACCAGCAATCTTCCGCCGCACCCATCACGCCCCAGGCAATGCCGAAGCGCGCCTTGTTGAGACAACCGAAGGGTCCGGCCAGGCCCTTGGCTTTCGGCAGCAACGCCTCTTCCGGAAGCTCCACATTGTTGAGCACGATCTCGCCGGTGATCGAGGCGCGCAAGGAAACCTTACCCTTGATCTCCGGGGTTGAAAATCCCTTGGCGCCGCGCTCGACAACAAAGCCGCGGATCTCCTCGCCCTCCGTCTTGGCCCACACCACGGCGATGTCGGCAATCGGCGAATTGGTGATCCACATCTTGGCGCCATTGAGCACATAGCCGCCTTGCACTTTCGCAGCGCGCGTCTTCATGCCGCCGGGGTCGGAGCCGGCGTCCGGTTCGGTCAAGCCAAAGCAGCCGACGATTTCACCCGTGGCCAGGCGCGGCAGGTATTTCTGGCATTGCGCGTCCGTGCCGTAAGCCTCGATCGGGTGCATCACCAGCGAGTTCTGCACGCTCATCGCAGAGCGGTAGCCGGAATCCACCCGCTCCACTTCCCGCGCCACCAGCCCATAGGCCACATAGCCAAGGCCGGAACCACCATATTTCTCCGAGGTCATCACGCCGAGAAAGCCCATCTCGCCCAATTCGGTCATGATGGCGCGGTCGAATGTCTCGTCGCGGAAGGCCTGCTTGACGCGGGGAGCCAGCTTGTCCGTGCAGAAAGCCCGCGCCGAATCCCGGATCATGCGCTCGTCCTCGGTGAGCTGGCTTTCCAGATCGAGCGGGTCTTCCCAATTGAATTCGGCAGGCATAATGCGGGCACTCCATGTTGCTGCCCCTTAAGAACCCGTTTCAGGCAAAATTGTCAAATTATTGGAGCGGCTTTTTACTTGATCAGCGCCGAGAGCGTCTTGAACTCCGGCGTCCCGGCCTTGCCCAGCAGTTCGAACACGGCCATTTCCGTGTTGACGACTTCAACACCCGACTGCCCCATGCGGGAAAGCGCCAGCGCTACGGAAGTCTCGGCCCGCGAGGAAACCGCGTCCGCCACCACAAACACGCCAAATCCGGCCTGGGCCAGGTCGATCGCCGTCTGCGCCACGCAGACATGGGCTTCGATCCCGGCAATGATCACCTGCGGGCGGGCGCCATCATGCAGGTCGGTAAAATGCTTGCGCAAAGCCTCATCACGCCAGCACGAGAATGATGACTTGGGGAAAACCGGCGCATTGCCGAACTCTTGACTCAAAATCTCAACCGTGTGGCCCAAGCCCTTGGGATATTGCTCGGAAACCGCAACCGGCACATCCAGCGCCTTGGCGGCTTTCAGCAGGATTGTTGATCTTTCGACCACACTGTTCCCCGCCGCCATCGCGGGCAAGAGCCGCTCCTGCACATCGACAATAAGAAGGGAGGATTTGGTGGCGTCAAGGAGCATTAACGGGCTTCCCTCAGCTTCTTGCTCAAGGCTTCCTTTGCATCCTTGAACTCCGGCTTTGTGGGATTCCTTTTGAGCCGCGATTTCAATCCGGCGTTCAGGTCCGTGGCGATATGGCTCGGCAGACGCTCGCCACCAGACATCGCCGCCGTGGTTTTGGCGAATTTTTCATGGTCCAGCTTCAGATCGTCAAACGCCTTTTGCACCGCATTGGAAATTTCGGCGCCATCAACATGGGTGGCCCTGGCGGGTGCAGCGGAAACTGGTTTGGCAGTCGAGCCGCGAGACCTCGCCTCCGCCTTCGGAGACCGATGAACCTTTTCAGGCTTTGCATCGGTGTCACGCAGGAAAGAGGCGATTTTGGGCTTGTCCCAGATTTCAAGCGTATCGGCCTCCTGTTGCAGGGAAATCGACTGACTTCCCTTGGGACCGACAAACCCCAGGAGATGAACGCGCACCCCAAGGCTCTGGGCGATCTGGACGCCGACGCGGATGTCCTCGTCGCCGGTCACGATCACCGCATCGCTGATCGCCTTGTTGCTCGCCAATTCCATCAGGTCCGTTACGATGAGGGAATCGACGCCCTTCTGCTGGCCTTCCGAGTTGAGTTGGCCGAGGCGGAGTTTTACGTCGTTGAGCTTGCCCATCCGGCCCTGTTCCAGCGAGGGACCGGAAGCCGGTGCGCCGTCATACCAGTAGATACGCAACAGCTCCTTGCCATCGGAGGAGGCCTTCGCTTCCTGTTTCAGCAGTTCGGCGATCTGGCTTTCGTCGAGCGAGAGCTTGTCCCGGGATTTCGGCGTCTTCAGCCCGGTCAAGGCACAAGATCCCTGCGCATAGACATAGCCAGCATCCACAAATACGGCGACTCGCATGGGAGCTCCTCTGGTGATGAACGCGGCTAGCCTTAACGGAATTACGCCAGTCCCGCCACCTTCATCCCGAAGGCATAGACGAAAGCAACCTCTTTCAACCTGTCGAAGCGGCCCGAGGCGCCGCCGTGTCCGGCGCCCATGTTGGTTTTGAACAGCAGAAGGTTATCGTCGGTCTTGAGTTCGCGCAGGCGCGCCACCCATTTGGCCGGTTCCCAATAGGTGACGCGCGGGTCGGTCAGGCCGCCCACCGCGAGGATATTCGGATAGGCCTTGGCCTCCACCCGGTCGTAGGGCGAATAGCTGGCGATATTTTCGTAAGCCGCCTTGTCCCTGATCGGGTTTCCCCATTCGGGCCATTCCGGCGGAGTGAGCGGCAGCGTGTCGTCCAGCATGGTGGAGAGCACATCGACGAAAGGCACTTCCGCCACAATGCCCTTGAACAGCTCCGGCGCCATATTGGCCACGGCCCCCATCAGCATGCCGCCGGCACTTCCGCCCTGGGCCACGATATTGCCCTTGGTCGTGAAGCCCGCCTTGATCAGGTACCCGGCGCAGGAAATGAAATCGCGGAAGCTGTTGGCCTTATGCTCAAGTTTTCCCGTCTTATACCAGCGCCGCCCCTTTTCCTGGCCGCCGCGGATATGCGCGATGGCATAGATGAAGCCGCGATCGACCAGCGACAGGATATTGGTGTTGAAGCCCGCTGGCATGCTGATGCCGTAGGAGCCATAGCCGTAAAGCCAGAGCGGCGCCGTGCCATCCAGCGCCGTGGTTTTCCGGTAGAGCAGGGTGATGGGAATCAGTTCGCCGTCATGGGCGGGCGCCAGAATGCGCCGCGTCACATAATTTGAGGGCTCATGCCCGCTCGGCACCTGCTGCGTCTTGCGCAAGACACGTGTGCGGTCGCGCATGTTGTAGTCGTAAACCTGGCTCGGCGTGGTCATCGATGAATAGGTGAAGCGCAGGATATCGGTGTCGTATTCCCGCATCTCGCCAAAGCCCAGGGAATAGGCTTCTTCGGCGAAGGCAATGCTGTGCTCCTCGCCGGTATCCATGTCGCGCACCACAATGCGCGGCAGCGCGTTCTCGCGCTCCATGCGGATGAGCCAGTTCTTGAGCACGATAGTGCCAACAATGAAGCAGCCTTCCCGGTGCGGAATGAGGTCAACCCAGTTTTCCGGGGAGGGTGCCGCAACCGGGGTCGTCATGATCTTGTAGTCTTCCGCTCCATCCCTGTTGGTCTTGATGATGAACTGGTCGTTCCAATGCTCGATGTCGTATTCATGGCCGGCCTTGCGGGCCGCGATCAGTTTCGGCGCATCAAGTGGGCGCTCCGCATCGATGATCCAGTTTTCACTGGTGTCGTGGTCATGGCTGCCGATCACGATGTAGCGTTCCGAGTTGGTCTTGCCGACGCCGGAGAAAAGGCCAGTGTCCTTTTCTTCGTAAACCAGCCGGTCCTCCGCCTGGGCTTGGCCTAAAATGTGGTGATAGGTGTTCAGCGGCCGGTGGTTCTCATCCTGCACCGTGTAGAAATAGCTCTTGCCATCGGCTGCCCATGTTGCGTCGCCCGCCGTGTTCTGCAACACGTCGTCGTGATCCTTGCCGGTGGCGAGATCACGTACCTGCAATTCGTAGAATTCCGAACCCTTGTTGTCGAAACTCCAAGACGCGAGCGTCTGATCCGGTGAAATCGAAATCCCGCCGAAGCGGAAATACCCGCTGCCCTTTGAAAGTTCATTGCCATCCAAAAGGATTTGCTCAGGCCCCGTCATGTCGCGGAGCTTCCGGGCAAAGCGCGGCTGCTGTCCGCCGGTGATGTAGGACGAATAATAGGAGTATGCCCCATCGGGTGCGGGAACCGAAGAGTCATCCTCCTTGATGCGGCCCTTCATTTCGGCAAACAGGGTGTCCTGCAACTCCGCCGTGTCTGCCATCACGGCCTCATGATAGGCATTCTCGCCTTCCAGCACGGCGCGGATATCCTGGGGCAGAAGCTGCGGATCATGCATCACCTCCTGCCAGTTGTCGGCCTTCAGCCAATGGTAGTCATCGCGCTTCTCATGGCCATGCCAGGTCTCAACACGGGGGCGCTTCTCCGCAACAGGCGGCTTGATGTTCGGAATGTTCATGCTTTAAGCCTTGTCGGGGTTGAACTTGAGGGCCGCGCCATTCATGCAATAGCGCAGGCCCGTGGGCTTTGGCCCATCGGGAAACACATGGCCCAAATGCCCGTCGCATTTGGCGCAGCGCACTTCCGTGCGCGTTGAAAACCACGACTTGTCCACATGCTCGCTCACCGCATCAGGTGAACTTGGCGCATAATAGCTGGGCCAGCCCGTGCCGGACTCATATTTGGTGTCGGACGGGAACAAATCCGCTCCGCAGCCCGCGCACCTGTACATGCCGTGGGATTTTTCCTTGTTCAACGGGCTGGTTCCCGCCCGTTCCGTGCCGTGTTCGCGCAACACCCGGTACTGTTCCGGGGTCAGTTCCGCCCGCCATTGGGCATCGGTCTTGGTGATTTTGTCGGCCATGGTGAACCCTATTCTGCTTTTAAGATTTGCGAAACCTATGTGGGGGGTGGAACTGGTCAAGTTAAGTCACATCTCCGCGATAAATTAACCCGCCGCTAACCATAAAGCCATGGAAACGCCCAGGCCTCTGGCTGAATTCGGGCCAATTAAGCAAGTTTACAAAGGTCTCAGTCATGGTTTGGGCGACGGGACAGGGAGCAACTGAGGTATTATGGGTGAAACAGCCGCCTGGCATCGCGATGAAAGAGTCGCATCCGGGTTGCATATCAACCGCCTGGGATCAGAGCAGATGAGTGCTTTGGACGAAGTCGGTGGGGGCAGGGCTCCGAACCGCCGTATTACGGCGGATTCCTTCCGTTTGCTCACAGCCAAACTCAAAAATAAGCCAGTTGCCGTCGAAATAGAGCAATGGCCGGAACTGGTTATCCCGGCGTCAAACGAATTTATCCAAGAGACATCCATTGCGGTTTCCTTTGCGGAGGCCGCCCCGCCGGAAGAAATTTCCACGGCGGTCATTGAAGTCGTCACAACCAGCGACGCAGCCTCTCCGTTTGAGGAAGTCGCACCCCTAGAGGTTGCCCCGGCTGCTGAAATTGCCTCGCCTGTTGAAGTTGAAGCCACCGTTGCGGTGGCGCCTCCCGCCAAGGTTTCGTCGCGCCTGGAGAGTCTGAAGCCTCCGGCGTCTGAGAAATCGCCTTGGGCCTGGCTGAAGAAGAAGATCATCTCGGACCTCCGCCCGGCGGTGGCCAAGGTCGAAACCGAAACACCGGTGGCGGCAAGCGAACCTGCAGAAATTGCCGAACCCACTGAAACCGTCACGGCGGCACCGGCACCCGAACCATGGCGGGAAATTCCCTTCGACGAACTCTTCCCGCCTCGCGAATTGGCTTGGCCAGTGGCGGGAAGCGCTCCGTCCGAGCCCGTGGCTCAGGCGCCAGAACCCGAGCCGGTGTTTGTGCATCCGGAAATACCGCTGCCTGGCATTGAAGAAGTCGCGCCCGAACCCATCATCCTGGACTCCAAGCCGGAACCTGTTGCAGCCTCGGAACCCGAACTGGTTTCGGCCGCACCGGAAGTGGTTGAAGCTGAACCGGCTGCTGCCTATGCTGAACCGGAAACCGAAGCTCCCGCAGCAGCAGAG
>JBAVOA010000254.1:0-5668 GCA_049691635.1 Aestuariivirga sp.
ATGCTGCAACTCCTGCTTTTGCGCCACGCCAAATCGAGTTGGGCCGAAGCCGGCCTTGACGACACGGACCGCCCGTTAACCAAACGCGGCAAAGAGGCGGCAAGAGCTATTGGGGGTGAGATGGAAGCGCTCGGCTTGCGGCCTGATCTGGTGATCTGTTCGCCAGCCAAACGTGCTCGTGACACCTGGAGCATCGTAGCAAAGCAGCTGAAAACATCGCCTCGCATGTTGATCGATGGAACCGTTTATGACTTCGGCGATGGTGGGCCTCTTCTGGCTGCAGTATGTGCTCAGGGCGGCGCCACGAAGTCACTTATGGTGGTTAGCCATAACCCCTCGATGGAGCGGCTGGCCCTGCGACTGGCAACGACCGGAGACCCCAAGTTTCTCGGTCGCATGCAGAAAAAATTTCCAACGGCTGCCCTGGCCGTTATCCGCTTTGACCTGGCGACCTGGGCCGAGGTCGCAGAGGGCGGCGGCGAACTCGTCCGTTTCCTGTGCCCGAAGGACATCATGGCAGAAGATTAGCGGGTTGCAGAAGTACCCTCGACTGGTTTTGATTTCACCCAACTCTCAACTAGCCAGCTTCTCCGCCAGATAAGCGACGGCACGATCGAGGCTGGTCAAGCGGGGATAGTCCTTTTCAGGAAGTTCCAGTCCTGTCGCCCGGTGCAGGCCACTGACAAAATTCTGGAAGTCCATGGAATCGAACTCGAACTGGTCGTTCCAGCGAAGTCTGGGATCCATAACCTCGCCTCTGAGATCAGGCGCAACCTCGTATAGTGTCCTCTTGACCAGTTCCGTAAGCTCTTCCGTGGTCATAGTTCCTCCGGTCTTTGCAAGAGTTGCCCAAGCCGCCTGAGAAATCGAACTGCCGAGCGGCCATCGTTTGCCCGATGGTCGCCGGCCACCGAGAACATTGCAAGTTTCCGCAATGCCATTGTGCCGTCTACTGCCCAGGGCCGCTCGCTGACCTGGCCAAGGCCAATGATCGCCACCTGCGGCGGATAGATAACGGGTAGAACCATGTCAGCCGATTCATCGCCGAGATTTGACAAAGTCACCGTGGCGGAGGTTAGTTCCGAACTGCGAAGCCGGCCGCCCCGAACGCGTGCAACGAGATCGCCTAACCTCTGCATGATTTCACTCAAGGTAAGCGTATCCGCCAGCGGCAGGGCAGGAGCGATGAGACCGCCGCCGCGCAGCGCAACGCCGATCCCCATATTGATCTCGGTCATTCGGTCGAAGCGATTATCAGTGAAATGGCCATTCAATTCCGGTACCTGGCGTAATGCCATTGCGCAAGCCTTGATGACCGGTGCGGCTGTCAGGATGCGGTCTGGCACGGGCCTCTTTAAGTTTTCCGCGGCAAGCCATGTCATGGTCGCCGTCATGTCGATCTCTGAGCTTACATAGTAGTGTGGAATCTCGCGTTTGCTGCGTGCCATGGCGGCTGCGATGGCCTTGCGCATCTCATCGAGGTTTATGCCAGCGCCTGTGGTCCTTGATGGCTTGGCGGCGACCTGCATTTCAACTTCACGCAGGCCGATGACCGCGTCCGGCCCAGCCGCCAGTGAAGACAGGTCGAGTCCAAGCTCCTTAGCCCTAAGGCGTGCTGCTGGCGTTATCTTGAATTTATGAGGTTCAGGGCGGACTGCTTCGATCAAAGGCGGTGGCGCTGCCGGCTGGACTGGCGTGGGCTGCACTTGCACCGGCTGCCCTGACGGTGCCGGAACCGCGGGCTCATGCTCCGTGCGGATCGTGGCAAGCAACTCGCCAACTGGAACCTTTGCGCCCGGCTTCACGTGAACCTGTTCGAGCAGGCCATCGTGAAACACTTCGATTTCAATTGCGCCCTTCTGGGTTTCGACCACGGCGATGATGTCGCCGCGTGCGAGCCTATCTCCCGGCTTCTTGAGCCATTCGACAAGCTTTCCCTCGTCCATGTCGGCGCCGAGAGACGGCATGCGGAAATCGGTCATCGGCGCAGCACTCCGCGCACCGCTGTCACGATTCCCGGAACCTGCGGAAGGGCAGCGGTCTCCAAATGACGGGCATAGGGAATTGGGACCTCGGCGCTGCAGACGCGTGCCACCGGCGCATCAAGCGCATAAAACGCACCTTCCATGATGCGGGCACTGATTTCAGCGGCGAGACTTCCGGTCCGCCAGGCTTCATCCACGATGACCGCGCGGTGGGTTTTTTCGACGGACGCCAGGATGGTCTTGTCATCAAGTGGCCGCAGCGACCGCAGGTCGATGACCTCGCAATTGATGCCTTCTCGGGCGAGCTCCTCGGCAGCGGCCATGGCTTTCTTGAGATTGCCGCCATAGGTGATGATGCTGGCATCAGTACCGGGCCGGCGGACCGCCGCACCCCCGATCGGTACCGCCAAATCGCCTTCGCCCGGAATTTCACCTTCGTCGTTATAGAGGGTTGCGTGCTCAAAGATAATCACCGGGTCCGGATCCTGCAGCGCGCTCCACAACATGCCGCGTGCATCCGCCACGGTTGCAGGGGCCACGACCTTGATGCCGGGGATGTGGGCGTACCAGTTTTCCAGGCTATGGGAGTGCTGGGCAGCCAGCTGTCGTCCAGCACCGGTCGCCATGCGGATGACCAGGGGCACAGAAAACTGCCCGCCCGACATGTGAAGAATCGTGGCGGCTGTATTGACAATCTGGTCGAGGGCCAGGAGGCTGAAATTGACCGTCATGATTTCGACAATCGGACGCATGCCGCCGAGGGCCGCGCCGATGCCGGCGCCGGTGAAGCCTGCCTCGGCCAGTGGCGTGTCCCTGATGCGTTCTTCGCCGAACTCCGCCAGCAATCCCTTGGAGCAGCCGTAGGCGCCACCATAACGGCCAACGTCCTCGCCCATGAGGAAAACGCGGCTGTCACGGCGCATGGCATCCTGGATGGCCTCTTTCACGGCATCGCGATAGGTCAGTGCGTGGGATGTCGTCATGGCGCAGTCCCTGCTAGCACTGGCGTTAGCACATCGCGAGCTAGGTCGGCCTCGGGCTCCCAAGGGGCTGCCTCGGCAAAGCGGACCGCTGCTTCGACTTCGCCCGAAACCTCCGCCTCAATTGCGGCGATGTCGTCGGCATGAAGCGCACCGGCGGTGAGTAACCAATCCTGAAAGCGCTTGATCGGGCAGCGTTCACGCCATTTCTCCACTTCCGCCTTGTCGCGGTAGAGATCGGGATCGAACATCGAATGGGCGCGGAAGCGATAGGTCCTCATTTCAAGAAACTGGGGGCCCTTACTGTCGCGGACTTCCGAAGCCGCGCGCCTGGCGGCAACCTCTACGGCCACGATATCCATGCCGTCGACTCTCTCGGCGGGGATGCGATAGCTGGCTGCGTGCCGGCACATGTCGGTCTCGGATTCGGAACGCGCGAGTGCGGTTCCCATGGCGTAACCATTGTTCTCGCAGACAAAAAGTACAGGCAATTTCCAAAGTGCTGCAAGGTTCATGCTTTCGTGGAACTCGCCCTCCGCCGCGGCCCCCTCGCCGAAAAAGCAGCAGGTTACGCGATTCAGGCCTTGCATCTTGTCGGCAAGCGCCAGGCCCACCGACATTGGCAAACCGCCGCCAACGATGGCGTTGCCGCCAAAGAAGCGCCTCCTGGCATCGAAGATGTGCATCGATCCGCCGCGGCCCCTGCTTGATCCCGAAGCTTTGCCGAACATTTCGGCCATTACCTCGTTTGCCGGCAGGCCGCGCGCGAGGGCATGGCCATGCTCGCGATAGGTGGCCACAATCGCATCCTCCGGCGTGAGCGCATGCATTACGCCCACCGCATTGGCTTCCTCTCCGATGTAGAGGTGCAAAAAGCCACGGATTTTCTGTTCGCCATAGAGTTCGGCGCAGCGCTCCTCGAAGCGCCGGATCAGCTTCATGGCGCGAAGCATGCTGGTGCAATGCTCCTTGGTCAGGTGGATCTTTTCACTCATTGAGAGCCCTCCAGCGTCGACGTATCACCTTCGGGCAATCCAAGTTCGCGCGCCTTGAGCAGGCGCCGCATGATCTTGCCCGAGCGTGTGCGCGGAAGGTTCTCGCTAAAGGCGATCTGCCGGGGTGCCACGGCGGGGCCGAGTTTTTTCCGGGCATGGGCCATGATATCCTCCAGCAGGCTGTCACTCGCGGAGTGACCCGGCTTGAGACTAACGAAGGCCTTTACGACTTCGCCCGCCACGGGATCGGGGACGCCGATGGCGGCAGCTTCAGCCACGGCGGGGTGGGAGAGAAGAGCACTTTCCACTTCGAACGGCCCAATGAGATGGCCGGAGGATTTGATGACATCGTCCGCCCGGCCGACGAACCAGAAATAACCGTCGGCATCGCGGGTGGCCATGTCGCCTGTGAGGTACCAGCCCCCCGCGAAACATTTCCGGTAGCGTTCATCTTCATTCAGGTAGCCGCGGAACATTGACGGCCAGCCTGGCCGTAGCGCAAGTTCGCCTTCGACGCCGAAATCGGTCACAACCTCTATGGCCTCATCCTTGCGCCGCACGATGGCGGCTTCTATGCCGGGCAGCGGCAGGCCCATTGAGCCTGGCTTGATGTTCATGGCAGCCGTATTGGCGATCATGATGCCGCCGGTCTCGCTTTGCCACCAGTTGTCGTGAACCGGCTGGCCCAGAACATTCTTGCCCCAGATCACGGCTTCGGGATGGAGCGGCTCGCCCACGCTGGCGATGAAGCGAAGCCGTGAAAGATCGAAACGTTTCGGCAAATCGTCACCGGCGCGGATCAGCATGCGGATGGCCGTCGGTGCGGTGTACCAGATATTGACCCGGTGCTTTTCCAGCGTGGCATACCAGCGTTTGGCGTCAAACTCCGCTTCATCGAGGATGACGGTTGCGCCGACGGCAAGTGGCGCGACAATGCCGTAGGAAGTGCCTGTTACCCACCCCGGGTCGGCGGTGCACCAATAGACGTCGCCAGGCCTGAGATCGAGGGCATAGCGGGCCGTCATCTTATGGGCGGTCACGGCAGCGTGCACATGCATGGCGCCCTTCGGCCGCCCCGTTGTTCCGCTGGTGAAGTGCAAGATCGCGAGGTCTTCAGGCCCGGTTGGCCCAATCTCGAAGGAGTCTGCCGCTCCAGAGAGGATGGCTTCGAAATCGAGCCCGCCAGCGCCGCCGCCAACAATGATGATATGCTTCAGAAAGGGCAGGTCACCCAGGATGGGTTGAATCTTGCGGGCGAAAAGCCGCGACGTGGTCACCAAGGCCACGGGCTTGGCAATCAGCATCCGCGCCTTCACCGGTTCAGGGCCAAAGGCGGAAAAGAGGGGGCAGAAGACGGCCCGGAGTTTCCACGTTCCAAGGGCGGCGATGTGCAGTTCCGGTATGCGCCCCAGAAGGCTGAACACCCGGTCACCGGCCCCGATTCCCAACGCCTTGAGGGCATTGGCAAAACGGGAGGAAGCGACACTCAGTTCCCGGTAGCTGATATCGCGCTGGCCTCCCCCGGCGCCTATCCAGCGAATGGCTGTCCGCTCACCATTGCCATCGGCCACGTGCCGGTCAACGGCCTCATGGGCAATGTTCAAGCCATTTCCCCCAGGCAACCTGGCAAGATCACGGCGTGCTTCGTCCCAGAACTGAGTCATGCCCGTCATGGCGCCAAACCCTCGCCCACAGGTGACAATCCACC
>JBAVOA010000255.1:0-5856 GCA_049691635.1 Aestuariivirga sp.
GCACGATGTCGCGTATCGCGCTTTCGGACACCGCGATTTCCTCGGCCTTCAGGCCGTGATTTTTAATCAGCTTCGCAAGCAAATGGTTTTGCGCGATTTTGACTTTTTCGTCTTCGGTGTACCCCGACAGGCGTATCACTTCCATACGGTCGAGCAGTGCCGGTGGAATATTCAGCGTGTTGGCCGTGGCTACAAACATCACGTCCGACAGATCATATTCGACTTCGACGTAGTGATCGACAAACGTGTGATTCTGTTCCGGATCAAGAACTTCGAGCAGCGCGCTCGATGGGTCGCCGCGGAAATCTTGCCCCAACTTGTCAACTTCATCCAATAAAAACAATGGGTTACGTACAGCCACCTTGGACATGTTTTGCAGAATCTTGCCGGGCATGGAGCCGATATAGGTGCGGCGATGCCCGCGGATTTCGGCTTCATCACGCACGCCGCCAAGCGACATGCGGATGAATTCACGTCCCGTTGCTTTTGCAATGGATTTTCCGAGCGAGGTTTTGCCCACGCCTGGAGGCCCAACGAGACAGAGGATTGGCCCCTTCATCTTGTTGGTGCGGCTTTGCACGGCGAGATACTCGACGATCCGTTCCTTCACCTTGTCGAGACCGAAGTGATCGGTATCAAGTACATTCTGGGCAAAGGGCAAATCACGCTTGACCTTGCTCTTCACGCCCCACGGCAGGCTGAGCAGCCAATCGAGATAGTTGCGCACGACGGTGGCCTCAGCCGACATCGGGCTCATCTGCCGGAGCTTCTTGATTTCAGCTTCGGCACGCTCGCGGGCTTCCTTGGAGAACTTGGTGTTCTTGACCTTCTGCTCAAGCTCGCCCACTTCGTCGCGCTCTTCGCCGTCGCCCAATTCCTTCTGAATGGCCTTCATCTGCTCATTCAAATAATACTCGCGCTGGGTCTTCTCCATCTGGCGCTTGACGCGGCTGCGGATGCGCTTTTCCACCTGCAGCACGGAAATCTCGCCTTCCATGAGGGCAAAGGCCTTTTCCAGCCGTGCCTGCACGGACTGCATTTCGAGAATTTCCTGCTTCTCGGTGATCTTGATGGCAAGATGGGCTGCGATCGTGTCGGAAAGCTTGGCAAAATCCGTGATCTGGCCAAGGGTCGCCAGGATTTCCTGGGGCACCTTCTTGTTCAGCTTCACGTAGCTTTCGAACTGGGAAATGGCGGTGCGGGCTAGCGCTTCGGTTTCCTGCTCGTTGGTCACGATATTGGGCAGCAGCTTCACTTCTGCCTCGAAATAGTCGGCATGGCTGGTGAAGCGCACGACCTTGGCGCGTTCGGTGCCTTCGACCAGAACCTTCACGGTGCCGTCAGGCAGCTTCAACAGCTGCAGAACCTGGGCAAGCGTGCCCACCTCGTAGATGGCATCAATGGATGGATCATCATCAGCCGGATTTTTCTGGGCCACGAGCAGGATGCGCTTGTCTTCGCGCATCACTTCCTCAAGCGCCTTGATGGACTTTTCGCGACCCACAAACAGCGGCACGATCATGTGGGGGAACACCACGATGTCGCGCAACGGCAGCACTGGAAGGGTATCCGCGCTGCTTGCGGCTGCCGGGGTCTTTGAAACTTTGTTCGTCATTCTCATTCCTTTCGCGGGGATTGGCCGCTTGTTTCGACCGCCCCAGAACTCTGGGCCACGGGCTACTTGCGCCTTCGGGCCACCACGCAATTACACACTGGTTTTACGCAACAACCCGAACCTGAATGCTAGAAATGGCGGCTGGGTGTCTATATTTCAATGGCCGTAAATAACCATTTTTCTTAATCTATCAGGCGGAAGCCGGCGCCAGCTTCGCGTTGCCCTGCTTTTCGCGGTCGGCATAGATCAGCAAGGGCTTGGCGTCGCCATCGACGACTTCCTTGGAAATCACCACCTCTTCCACACCATTCATGGTTGGCAGGTCGAACATGGTGTCCAGCAGGATCAATTCCATGATGGAACGCAGACCACGGGCGCCGGTCTTGCGCTCAATGGCGCGGCGCGCGATCGACCGCAGGGCTTCCTCGGGGAACGTCAGCTTCACGCCTTCCATTTCGAACAGGCGCTGGTACTGCTTGATCAGGGCGTTCTTGGGGGCGGTCAGGATCTGGATAAGGGCGGCCTCGTCCAGATCTTCCAGCGTGGCGATCACCGGCAGACGGCCAACGAATTCGGGGATGAGGCCGAAGCGCAACAGGTCCTCCGGTTCCAGATCACGCAGCATCGCGCCGGTGCGGCGGTCATCCACGGATTTGACCTCGGCACCAAAACCAATGCCTGAACCCTTGCCACGCTGATTGATGATGCGCTCAAGGCCTGCAAAGGCACCGCCGCAGATAAACAGGATGTTGGTGGTATCCACCTGCAGGAATTCCTGCTGGGGATGCTTGCGGCCGCCCTGGGGCGGCACGGAGGCAACGGTGCCTTCCATGATTTTCAGGAGCGCCTGCTGCACGCCTTCGCCGGACACGTCCCGGGTGATCGACGGATTGTCGGACTTGCGTGAAATCTTGTCCACTTCGTCGATGTAGACGATGCCGCGCTGGGCCCGCTCCACATTGTAGTCGGCCGACTGCAGCAGCTTCAGAATGATGTTTTCGACGTCTTCGCCCACATAACCCGCTTCGGTCAGGGTCGTGGCGTCAGCCATGGTGAAGGGCACGTCGAGAATGCGGGCCAGGGTTTGGGCCAGCAGCGTCTTGCCGGAGCCGGTTGGGCCTACCAGCAGAATGTTGGACTTGGCCAGTTCCACGTCATTGTTCTTGGCGGCGTGGTTCAGGCGCTTGTAGTGGTTGTGAACGGCAACGGCCAGGACCTTCTTTGCGTAGACCTGGTCGATGACGTAGTCATCCAGCACCTTGCGGATTTCCTGGGGCGAGGGCACGCCGTCCTTGGATTTGACCAGCGACGACTTGTTCTCCTCACGGATAATATCCATGCAGAGTTCCACACATTCGTCACAGATGAATACGGTGGGTCCGGCAATGAGCTTGCGGACTTCGTGCTGGCTCTTTCCGCAGAAAGAGCAATACAGCGTGTTCTTGTTGTCGCCCGCGCTTGCCTTACTCATGTTTTCTCCTCGAATAATCTGGCTGGCAGTATATCAGAAATCAATATGCCAGGCCTTTAATGAGATATCACTCAACTGTCACAAACAAGGCGAACTTAGCTCAATTCCTACGACTCAATCCAGCATGCGCCGCTAGAGTTAATCAAAAATTTATAGCCCGTTGCCTACGCCTACAAACCGTATCCAAGTTAACGCTAACAAGTCAGGTTAACTACTTGGAATCACTTGGTTCCGCCCGCTTTTCCAAAACTTTATCGATAAGTCCAAATTCTTTCGCCATTTCCGCCGTCATGAAATTATCGCGCTCAAGGGCCTCCTCGACCGCCTCGATGTCGCGCCCGGTGTGCTTCACGTAGATTTCGTTGAGGCGCTTTTTGAGGCTTTCAACTTCCTTGGCGTGGATGAGAATATCGGTCACCTGGCCCTGATATCCGCCCGACGGCTGGTGCACCATGACACGGGCGTTGGGCAGGGCAAAGCGCATGTCTTTCTCACCGGCCGTGAGCAGCAGCGAGCCCATGGAGGCCGCCTGCCCCATGACGGTGGTTGAAACCTTGGGGCGGATGAACTGCATGGTGTCGTAGATCGAGAGGCCCGATGACACCACGCCGCCGGGCGAATTGATGTACATGGAAATCTCTTTCTTGGGATTGTCGGCTTCGAGAAAGAGGAGCTGCATGCACACGGAGGCCGCAACATTGTCGTCGATGGGGCCGGTGATGAAAATAATGCGCTCGCGCAAGAGGCGGGACGGCAAATCATAGACGCGCTCGCCGCGGGCCTCCTGCTGGATGACCGACGGCCAGAATGATGCCTTGGTCAGGTAGTCTACGGGGTCGCGCATTAGGGTCCTCGGTTCGGGTGAATCAAATCAATGGCCTATAGATAGGTCACGCATTGCGCTTCGGAAAGCCCTTTATTTCAAACGGGAAAAAGGGGTGGAAAAGGACCACCCCTTCAAAACTCCGGCCTGCCTGGGGATCTAGTCTTCCTTCTTGGCCTTTTTGGCAGCCGGCTTCTTCTTCGGCTTGGCGTCGCCATGATCATGGCCGTGATCATGCGCGTGATCGTGGCCAGCGTGATCATGGTCGTGATCATGATCGGGTTCGACCTCGTCATCATCCTGAACCATGGCCTGCAACGCCTCGCGGGTTACGGCCTTTTCGCTGACCTTCGCCTTGGAGACCAGGAAATCGACGACCTTCTGCTCGAACACCGGTCCGCGCAGTTCGATCAGGGCATTGGGATTCTTGCGGTAATGGTCGAAGACCTGCTTTTCCTGGCCGGGGAACTGGCGGGCCCGGGCCATGAGGGACTGCTGTAGTTCCTGCTCATTGACCTGGATGCCCTCTTTCTCACCCAAAGTTCCGAGCACGAGGCCCAAGCGGACGCGGCGTTCGGCGATGGCCTTGTATTCCTCCCTCGCCAATTCCTCGGTGGTGCCTTCGTCGGCGAAGCTCTTGCCGGCCTTTTTCATTTCACCAGAAAGGGCATTCCAGATGCCGCCGAACTCGGCGTCGACCAGGCGCTGGGGCAATTCGAAGCTGTAGAGCTTGTCGAGGGCGTCCAGAACATCGCGCTTCAGCTTCATGCCGGTCATGCCGGCATATTCCTGATCCAGGCGGGAACGGATCATGTCCTTCAGCTTGCCCAAGTCCTCAAAACCCACCTTCTTGGCGAATTCGTCATCGACGGCGCCTTCCCTGGGCTGCTCGACACTGACGACCTTCACGGCAAATTCCGCCGGCTTGCCAGCCAGTTCCTTGACGCCATAGGTGGCCGGGAAGGACACTTTCACAACGAGTTCGTCGCCCGCCTTGGTGCCCACCAACTGGTCCTCAAAGCCTGGAATGAACTGGCCGGAGCCAAGCTCAAGGGGAACATCATCGGCGGTTCCGCCATCAAACAACTTGCCATCAATCTTGCCCACAAAGCCGATGGTGACCTTGTCGCCCTTGGCGGCCTTGCCGGCTTTCGCTTCGAAAGTCTTGTACTGGGCAGTCAAACGGCCGATGGCCTCATCCACCTGGGCATCCGCCACCTTCACCACATGGCGCACGAGCTCGACGCCGGAAACGTCCAGCAATTCAAAAGCCGGAATGATTTCAAAGGCCATGGAGAAGGCCAGATCGCCCTTGCCATCCATGATGGCGTTCACTTCGGCCTCTTCCTCGGGCAGCGTCACTTCCGGCTGGTAGGCGGGCTTCAGATTGCGCTCGGCGAGCACCTGCTTGGACTGGTCATCAATGGCCTTCTGCACCACTTCGGCCATGAGCGACTTGCCATACATGCGCTTCAAATGGGGCACGGGCACCTTGCCGGGGCGGAAACCCTTGATATTGGCCCGGCCCGCCAGCTCATGGAGCTTGGTATCCAGCTCCTTGCCGAGCTCGGCGGCATTGACCACAACCTTGTATTCACGCTTGAGCCCGGAGCTCAGTGTTTCTGTAACCTGCATTGTCTCGCTCTTGTCTTTCCGATTAAGCCCAAAATCATCAGCATTTGCGCATTTGGTGCGGGCGGAGGGACTTGAACCCCCACGGGTTTCCCCACAGGAACCTAAATCCTGCGTGTCTGCCAATTTCACCACGTCCGCGCAATGCGTGTCGTAATCGGGCGGTCTATAGCAGAGGGGTTTGGGGGATGCCAGCGAAGAAAAAAGCTGGCGGAATTTGGTGCGGTTTTGGAGATTTTTTGGTGCGAAATTTTGCTGAACCGGTGTTTCACGTGAAACGATTCCTAGGCGGGGAAAGCCTTCTAAAACCGGGTT
>JBAVOA010000256.1:0-9819 GCA_049691635.1 Aestuariivirga sp.
AAACGCCCGGTCCAAGGCGAATTCACGACGGGATTGCGTCAAAAAGCCAGCGGCTTGGCTTGGCGCACCTGCGTTAACTTTTGCACCGCCTGGAGGACCGACGCCGGTATGGGCTCATCCAGCTGCACCAGGCAGATGGCATCGCTGCCCTCCGCCAGCCGCCCCAGATGGAACGACGCGATATTAACGTTGGCGTTGCCAAGAAGCATGCCCAGCGCCCCGATAAAGCCGGGTTTATCCATATTGGTGACATAGAGCATGTGAGGTCCAAAATCCGCCTCAAGCTCAATGCCCTTGATCTGGATGATACGTGGCTTGCCATCGGTGAACACCGTCCCGGCAACCGAGCGTTCCAGATCTGCGGTGCGGACCGTAAGCCGGATATAGGTTTCATAGGCTCCGCGCTGGCTTTGGCGCACCTCGTCCACCTTGATGCCCCGGTCGCGCGCCACAATGGGGGCGGAAACCATGTTCACCGTGCCGAGCATCGGCTGCAGCACGCCCGCCAGCGCCGCGGAAGTCAACGCCCGCGTGTTCATCTCACCCACATCGCCGGCATATTCGATTACAACGCTGGTGATCGGCCCATCGGTCAGTTGCCCGGCGAAGCTGCCAAGCTTTTCGGCCAGTGCCACGAAGGGCTTCAGCCGGGGCGCTTCGTCAGCAGAAATGGAGGGCATGTTAAGCGCATTGGTCACCGCGCCTGAAAGCAGATAGTCCGCCATTTGCTCTGCCACCTGCAAAGCGACATTTTCCTGTGCCTCGCCTGTCGAGGCGCCGAGGTGGGGCGTTGCCACAACATTCTCCAGCCCAAAGAGCTTGTGGGAAGACGCAGGCTCCGTTTCAAACACATCAAGCGCCGCACCGGCAACCTTTCCGGAAACAAGCGCATCATAGAGCGCATCCTCGACAACCAGGCCGCCCCGCGCGCAATTAATGACGCGCACCCCCTTCTTGCATTTGGCGAGAGCTGCCGCATCGACGATATGGCGTGTCTTGTCGGTGAGCGGCGTGTGCAGCGTGATGAAATCCGAGCGCTTGAAAATATCGTCAAGTTCGACCTTCTCGACGCCAATTTCGATGGCGCGCTCGGGCGAAAGGAAGGGGTCGAAGGCAATAACCTTCATCTTCAGGCCAAGCGCCCGGTCAGCCACGATTGAGCCAATGTTTCCACAACCGATAATACCAAGCGTTTTGTTGAAAAGCTCAACCCCCATGAAGCGGTTCTTCTCCCACTTGCCCGCATGGGTGGACGCATTGGCTTCAGGGATCTGCCGGGCCAGCGCCATCATCATGGAAAGCGCGTGTTCCGCCGTCGTCACGGCATTCCCGAACGGCGTATTCATCACCACGATGCCACGCGACGACGCTGCCGGAATATCCACATTGTCAACACCGATTCCAGCCCGTCCAATGACCTTCAAATTCTTGGCGGCTTCCAGAATCTTTGGTGTGACCTTGGTAGCCGATCTGATGGCCAGCCCATCATAAAGCGGAATGGTCGCAAGCAGCGCGTCCTTGTCCTTGCCTAAGTCCGGCAGGTAGTCGACGTCAACCCCGCGGTCCCTAAAAATCTGGACCGCGGTTTCAGACAGCTTGTCGGAAACGAGAACCCGTGGAGCCATATGACTTCTCCTAATAAATGAAAGTGAATTAAGCCGTGGCCATTGCGTAGGCCCAGTCGAGCCAAGGCAGCAGCGCCTTGATGTCTGATGTTTCAACCGTGGCTCCGCACCAGATGCGAAGGCCCGGTGGTGCATCCCGGTAGCCGCCGATGTCGAAGGCTACACCTTCCGTCTCCAGAAGCTTCGCCATCTTCTTGGGCACTGTTTCATCGCCCACGAGGGAGAAACACACCGATGTATTGGATTGTGTTTCCGGCCGCTTGGACAGGTTCATCGCAAACGGCCTTGCTGAAATCCAGCCATCCAGAACTGCGGCGTTGGCATCAGCCCTTGCCTGCAACGCTTTCAGGCCACCCAGGGCTTTTGCCCATTTCAGCGCCACCAGATAATCTTCCACGCACAGCATGGAAGGTGTGTTGATGGTCTCGCCTTCGAAAATACCAGCGCTGAGTTTCCCGCCCGAGGTCATGCGGAATATTTTTGGCATAGGCCAAGGCGGCGCATAGGTCTCAAGCCGCTCCACGGCACGCGCACTGAGGATGATCATGCCATGGGCGCCCTCCCCGCCCAGAACCTTCTGCCAGGAAAATGTCACCACATCGAGTTTGGTAAAATCCAGATTCTGAGCGAAGGCGGCAGACGTCGCATCGCAAATCGTCAAACCCTGACGGTCTGCCGGAATCCATTCGGCATCGGGAACCCGCACACCTGATGTCGTGCCGTTCCAGGTGAAAACCACGTCATTGGAGAAATTGACTTTTTCCAGATCAGGCAATTCGCCATAGGGCGCCAGATGCTTGGTTACATCCTTGAGCTTCAACTGCTTCAGCACATCGCCCACCCAGCCTTCACCAAAACTTTCCCAGGCCAGGATATCCACGCCGCGAGCGCCCAGCAGCGACCAGAGGGCCATTTCCACCGCCCCCGTATCCGAAGCGGGCACAATGCCAATGCGATGACCGGCGGGAACCTCTAGCACCTCACGGGTCAGCTGAATGGCTTGTTTGAGGTGCGCCTTTCCTTCGCTCGAGCGATGTGAACGGCCAACAGATGCAGTCTCGAGAAGATCAGGCGTCCAGCCCGGAATTTTTGCACAGGGGCCGGACGAAAATTGAGGATTCTTCGGCCGCAAAGCCGGTTTCTGTATCGTCATGTTGTTCTCCATCCTTGCAGATGGACTGACCCCGTTGGGGAGGGTTAGCCCGCAAGGCTTATGGGGCAGCTTTGCCAGGAGGTCAACTGCGACTCCTTTACAAACGAAGGCGGCGGCAGATCGCCCTGCCGCCGCTTGCTGTAGATGATGCCGCGAGGTTGCGGATCAGAAGTTGAAGCGCACACCTGCAGAGACAATATGCTCCTGCGGATCGGCGCCCGAAATCATCGTATCGCGGAAACGGTAGCCGACGTCGAGGTCCACGCTGTCGGTAAGTTTCATGGCAACGCCGGCGGCGAGACCATAGGCAATACCGCTCTCGTTGCCCGAAGGTGTGTCATTCACCCAGCCATAGCCGAGACCGGCGCCCGCATAGGGCGTGAAGGCTGAGTCATTGGCCCAGTCGAAATAAAGATTGCCCAGGACCGTTGTGGTGCTCATGTCGGCGCCGGGTGCAACATTATAGTTGCCAGCCCAGTCTACCGTCACATCGGCACGCATGTTGTTATTGAACCGGTAGCCAACACCGCCGCCCGCAGCCAGCGCGCTGTCATCATTGCCGCCACTCCACTGCAGGAACGACCAGCCGAGATCGCCACGGAGATAAAGCCCCATCGCTTCGCCCTCGCTTTGAGGGGTAGCCGGATCCAAATCCGCAGCCTGCGCCGACACTGCAACGGGTAGAAACAGCAGGGAAACCAAAAATGAAATCTTGAACGCCTTCATGACAATCCTCCAAATTAATCGTCCCATGGCTGAAAGTTAGTGGCCGCAGATGGCCCAACCCGGGCAACAATGGGGCCATATCGTGACAGTTGCTGGGTGTTGCCCTGAAAGCACAGTAAATTGTTGCGATTTGAAACAATCTGTAGACGGATTGCCAACCATGAACCTTTTTTATGCTTGTTCTGTCAGGCCGCCGCTTTGGAAATAACCCCGCACAACTCATCAACAATAGTGCTCACAAGCCGCGCGTCATCGCCTTCCGCCATCACGCGGATAAGCGGTTCAGTGCCGGAGGGACGAATAACCAGACGTCCCGAATTCCCAAGCCGTGATGTCGCCGCTGCAATTGCATCCTTCACCATGGAGTCCTCCAGAGGTTTGCCGCTCTTGATTTGGACGTTCTTCAAAACCTGGGGTACCGGCACAAACATCTTGCACACGTCGCTGACTGGCTTGCCTGCCCGTTTGACTTCCGCAAGAACCTGGAGTGCTGCCAGCAAGCCATCGCCCGTCGTCGAAAAATCTGAAAGTATGATGTGGCCCGATTGTTCGCCACCCACATTGAAGCCATGAGACCGCATGTGCTCAACAACATAGCGGTCACCAACCTTGGTTCGCGCCAGGGAAAGGCCCTTGGACCCCAGGAACCGTTCCAGTCCCAGATTGGACATGACCGTAGCGACAAGCCCACCGCCCTGAAGCTGTCCACGCTCATGCAAAGACCGCGTAATCAACGCCATCAACTGGTCGCCGTCGATGACCTGCCCCTGTTCATCGGAAATCATCACCCGGTCCGCATCGCCATCCAGCGCAATGCCGATATCGGCGCGCGTTTCACGCACCTTTTCACACATCACATGCGGCGCGGTTGAGCCGCATTTCTCATTGATATTCATGCCATTGGGGGCATCGCCAATGCGGATGATCTCCGCCCCCAGCTCCCAAAGGGCAGTTGGTGCCGTCTTGTAGCTGGCACCATTGGCCGTATCGATCACAATCCGCAAACCATCAAGATTCGACTCCCGCGGATAGGTGCGCTTTGCAAATTCAATATAGCGGGCACCTGCATCCTCGATGCGTGTCGCCCGGCCGATCTCGTCGGAATTGGCCACTGGAATGGCTGCCGGACTTTCCACCATGCTTTCTATCTTGAGCTCCTGCTCGTCGGAAAGCTTGTAACCATCGGGGCCAAAAATCTTGATGCCGTTGTCATAGTAAGGATTGTGTGAAGCCGAAATCATCACACCCAGATCAGCCCGCATGGAACGGGTCAGCATGGCAACGGCAGGCGTCGGCACTGGACCCAGCAGGAACACATCCATACCGGCAGCCAGAAGGCCGGCGGTCAGGGCCTGCTCGATCATATAGCCTGACAGCCTCGTGTCCTTACCGATAACCACGCGGTGACGATGGCTGCCGCGCCGGTAAAGATTGCCGGCAGCCATGCCGATCTTCAAAACCATGTCAGCGGTCATGGCACCACTATTGGCCTTGCCGCGCACGCCGTCGGTTCCGAAATATTTCCTGCTCATATAGTGTTCCCTTCAACGGGCCATCTTTAGGTCGCGAAACTTAAAATTCTGTAGACCGCGGATCGCGGGCTGCCAAGGCTACGGCCAGGGCCTCGGCTGTTGCTTTCACATCATGCACCCGAAGAATATGCACGCCATTCAGAGCGGCTTCAACCGCACCGCCAACCGACCCGTGAACCCGGCTTCCGGCATTTTTCTCGCCTGTAAGCGCACCCACAAAACCCTTGCGGGAAAGCCCAACGAGCACGGCCACACCGAGACCATGAAACAGGGTTATCTGACGAAGCAACTCGAGATTGTGTTGGAACGTCTTGCCAAAACCAATGCCGGGATCAACGGCAATATGCGAACGTGGAATTCCGGCTTGCACGCAAGCCATGACCCGCTGCTCCAAGTGATCATAAACATCCAACGCGACATCATCATAATGAGGATTGAGCTGCATGGTGCGGGGGTCCCCCTGGGCGTGCATGAGCACCACGGGAACCTTGAGCTCGGCGACCCTATGAAGACTTTCTGGGTCATACTGCAAGCCGGATACATCATTGACGATGGCAGCGCCCGCCCTGACCGCCTCGCGCATGACCACGGCTTTTCGCGTATCAATCGAAACCACATGGCCGGTATCGCTGAGCCGTTTCACTGCGGGAATAACCCGCGCGAGTTCTTCCTCCACCGGCACCGTATCCGAACCGGGCCGGGTTGATTCACCGCCAACGTCCAGGATATGGGCACCCTCCGCGGCCAGCGCCAAACCACGGGAAGTCCCGGTTTCGGACGTGCCGTAAAGGCCGCCATCGGAAAAGCTGTCGGGCGTGACATTCACAACGCCCATGATCCTGAGGCTATCCATCGACAGGCCCGCAAAGCTGGCACGCGGCGCTTCAGTGGCAGGTAAAAAATCCGTATAGGGAATGATCTTCCGCGTTATGGACGCGCCATCGCGGACAATGCGCTCGACAAATGTGAAGCCGAGCTTGGCGTTGCCCCCAAGGCATCCGGCCCGGCGCTGTGCAATCAATTGCTCAGCGTCGGCACCGTAACAAAGTCCAAGTGGACGGTAATAAGTCCTCGCCATTTAGGACTGGGGCTGCGGTTCCATATCTCCCGCGCCGCCGGCTCCGCGCTTGGCACCGCCTGCCCGTGGAACCGAGGAAGATGGTTTCCGGCTCGCCTTCTTCTTGGCCTCATCATCGTCGCGGTTGATAGTGCCGCCTGCCAGAATTTTCTTCACTTCATCGCCGGAAAGCGTTTCCAGCTCCAGAAGCGCTTTTGCCACCGCATGGAGGTCGGCACGGCGCTTGGCGAGAATCTTCTTGGCTGCTGCTTCGCCCATCTGGATCAGATCACGAATAGCTTCATCAATGAGCTTCGCTGTCTGGTCGGAAAGATTCTTGGTCTGGGTCACCGAATGGCCGAGGAAAACTTCCTGTTCATTGCCGTTATAACGCACCCGGCCAAGCTTGTCGGACATGCCCCATTCGGTCACCATGGCGCGCGCCAGTTGCGTGGCCATCTGGATGTCGCCACTTGCGCCATTGGTCACGTTCTTTTCACCACCGAGAATGAGCTCTGCTTCACGCCCGCCAAAAAGAACGGCCATCCGTGCTTCGCACCATTCGCGGGTGCGGCTGTGACGGTCGCCCTCGGGCAGGTTCATGGTCACGCCCAAGGCGCGTCCACGCGGAATGATTGTAACCTTGTGCAAGGGATCATAGGGAACTGCCAAGCCAACAATCGCATGGCCTGCTTCATGGTAGGCCGTATTGCGGCGCTCTTCCTCGCTCATGACCAACGAGCGGCGCTCCGCCCCCATCATCACCTTGTCCTTGGCATATTCAAATTCGGCTTGCGTCACCACGCGCTTGTTACGGCGCGCCGCAAGAAGGGCGGCCTCGTTGACCAAGTTGGCAAGGTCAGCACCGGAGAATCCGGGGGTGCCGCGTGCGATCACGCGGGCGTCAATATCTGGCGCGAGCGGCACATTCTTCATGTGCACCTTGAGGATTTGCTCGCGGCCCTGGACATCGGGATTGGACACAACGATCTGCCGGTCAAAACGGCCAGGACGCAGCAAGGCAGGATCAAGCACGTCGGGCCGGTTTGTGGCCGCCACGAGGATCACGCCTTCATTGGCCTCAAAACCATCCATCTCGACCAGCAACTGGTTGAGGGTCTGCTCGCGCTCGTCATTGCCGCCGCCAAGCCCCGCACCACGGTGCCGGCCAACAGCGTCGATTTCGTCGATGAAGATAATGCACGGGGCATTCTTCTTGGCCTGCTCAAACATGTCGCGCACGCGGCTTGCACCAACGCCCACGAACATTTCAACAAAGTCCGAGCCGGAAATCGTAAAGAAGGGAACATTGGCTTCGCCTGCAATGGCGCGCGCCAGAAGCGTCTTGCCCGTTCCAGGAGGGCCAACCAGAAGGGCGCCCTTTGGAATCTTGCCGCCGAGCCGCTGAAACTTGTGCGGATCCTTGAGGAAGTCTACGATCTCCACGAGATCTTCCTTGGCCTCGTCAACGCCGGCGACATCGTCAAACGTCACCTTGCCCTGCTTTTCGGTCAGCAATTTTGCCTTGGACTTGCCAAAGCCCATGGCTTTGCCGGACCCCGATTGCATTTGCCGGATGAAAAACACCCAGACGCCGACAAGCAGCAGCATGGGCAGCCAATAGATCAAGGCGTTGCTCAGGAGAGAATCGGTCTGCTGTGGGCGGAAGCTGACTTCCACGCCTCTTTCGCGCATGTTCTTCAGATCGTCAGGTGCGACAATGCCGTACGCCTGTACAGTTTTCCCATCGGTCAGTTTACCGGACATCGATTCCCCCGAATAGGTGACCGATTTTATTTCACCGGAATTCACCCGGTCGAAAAATTGCGAGTAGCTGATTTCCTGGGCGCTGGCCCCACCGACCTGGCCCTGAAACAGGCTGAACAAGGCAAACAGCAGGAGTGCGATGACGATCCAGACAGCGAAATTTCGGAACTGATACAATTAACCCTCAAATCTCCCGTGCCCGCCCTTTTGGCTGCCCCGGGCAATCTACCCATTCATGCAGTGTAACATAGGATGGGATTAACCCAATTCCAAGCATCGAACTATCGTAAATATCGGATAAATTTTGCTGAAACCCCACGCCCCAGGCCCAAATGGGGAATTGCGGCCTCACCATCAAACAGCACGGCAGGCAGGCTCTGTTGAACAAAGTGCGGAATATCCTCCCGGCGCGCCAGAGGCTGGAGGCTTCCAACGGGAACAACCTGCGCCTTAGGCGGTGCCTGGACCTGAAACCGGCCATCCCAAAGTATCGCACCTGAATCCGGGACAGAAGCCGGAGCCGGTGAAATTCGCGCCCATTCACGACCAACAAGGATGCTTGCGTGGCGTCCAGCGAGGACCGCGCCGCCAAGGGTTCGCCGTGAAAGATCCTGGCCCAGAACCCATTTGGCAAGGTGGTCAAGTTCGCTGGGTTCGGCCCGTGTGCCTGCCCCATAAATCTGCAGCAGCTGTTGCAGCACCCGTCGTTGCAGGTCAGTGTCAAGTTCCCGGAAACCGGCCCGCGGGATGCTGCCGAAGCCTTCGGGATAGGGTGTGAGTTGCCCATTGAGCCATTGCGCCGTGGCCTGGCCCAGGGCCCGGGTTGCACGTCCTGCCCGCGCGGCAATATCCGCCAGTTCCATCTTTCGCTGCACGGGCGCGGTGACGTTCGCCAGCGTTTCACGCACCCGCACCCGCTCAAACCGCCTGTCGCGATTGCTCGGATCGTCGATCCAGGGCTGGCCAATGGCGCTGAGATAGGCCTGCAAATCTGCGCGGCTTTGTCCAAGCAGGGGCCGGAACAGCTTCACCCCGCCCCAATCCGCAGTTTCCCAAATCCCCGCAAGACTTTCCGCCGTATCGGTTCGTGCCTGCCGCATCATGACGGTTTCCGCCTGATCATCCACGGTGTGTCCGGTGAGCAGGAACGTCACGCTATTGGCCTTGCACCACTTACTCAGGAGGTCATAGCGCGCTACCCGCGCACGCGCTTGCAGCCCGGTCTTGGGTTTCGGGCCGTCCCACCGCAATGTGTAATGTTCAAGTTCCATTCCCGCGCACCAGTCGGCTACTTTGGCAGCCTCAGCCGCCGCTTCGGGACGAAGGCCGTGGTCAACGGTCAGCACGCAGATCTTAACAGATCGCCCGCCCCACCGGACCGCCAGCCGTAACAAGGCCATGGAGTCCGAGCCGCCGGAAACGGCCAAGGCAATTTGGCGTTCACCTTGAAGCGCCGCGAAAAGTTTTTCGCAATCTTGATGGGTAAAGGAATGAAGCTCTGCCTCAGCAGCCAGCACGCTTGGATTCCGCCTGGGCCCGCTTCTTGGCATCAACCGCATTCGGGAACTCGCCGCCAAGCGCCCCGAACGCCGCGCAGGCCTGCTGCGTCTGCCCAAGCTTGTTGAGTGAAATGCCGAGCTTCAGCAAGCTGTCAGGTGCCCTGCGGCTCTTGGGATAGCTTTTGTAACCATCCAGGAAATTCTTTGCCGCCTGACGGAAATCACCTTGGGCATAGAAGGTTTCACCGAGCCAGTATTGCGCACTTCCGGCCAGACTGTGGTCGGGATATTTGCTCACAAAACTGCTGAACCCTACTTCCGCATCACCGAATTGGCGGCGCAGCAGGCTCTCGTTTGAGCGCTCATAAAGAGCCTCGGGAGTTTCCGGCGCAAGCGACACGGTTTCAATGGAATCAGGATCAACACCTGCATTGCCCTGCCCAACCGCTTGGTCTTCGCC
>JBAVOA010000257.1:0-3428 GCA_049691635.1 Aestuariivirga sp.
GCCATGGAAGCGGCAAGTTCCACCCCCTCGGGCGTGGGCAGAGTCTGGCGGCCCTGCCGGTCAAAAAGGGCAACCCCAAACCATTCCTCAAGCTGGCGGATCTGATGGCTGACCGCCGACTGGGTGACATGTAATTCGTCCGCCGCCTTGGAGAAACTGTTGCCGCGGGCTGCCGCTTCGAAGCATTTCAGGGCATTCAGGGGTGGAAGGCGCGCCATGTCTAATCCATGAGAAATTCTCATGTAATATGTGAGCGATCATCTTTTGACTCAAGCCCCATTTGTCACCCAAAGAGGATGTCAGATTGTAGAGTAAGATGATGACCGCTGCGCAACGCCCGAGCCTTGTGGATTACCGCGGAAACGGAAAGCCGCCGAAGCCCACATTTTCAGCAGCCGAGATGCAGGGGCGGCAAGACAGAATCCGCGGCTGGATGGCCAAGAGCAACGTGGATGCCTGTGTTTTCACCAGCTACCACAACATCTGCTATCTCGCGGACTTTCTCTATTGTTACTTCGGCCGGAAATACGCCCTGGTGATCACCCAGAAGGCGGCAACCACCGTGACTGCGGCCATCGACGGCGGCCAACCCGCCAGGCGCACCTTCGGCGACAATGTGACTTACACCGACTGGTCCAAGGAGAATTATTTCACTGCACTTCAAGGCCTGATCAAGGGCGCCAAGCGCATCGGCATCGAGTTCGACCATGTGAGCGTGGATTTCCGCAAGAGCCTGCAGGACGCCTTTCCCGGCGTCGAGTTTGTCGATGCCGCGGCCCCGTCCATGCGGATGCGCATGATCAAGTCGGCCGAGGAGATCAAGCACATCACCAAGATGACGCGCATTGCCGACATCGGCGGGGCGGCCTGCGTCGAAGCCATCGAAGTGGGAGCCCCGGAGCATGAGGTGGCGCTCCATTCCACTGCCGCCATGGTGCGCGAGATTGCCAAGGTCTGGCCTCATGGCGAGTTGATGGATACCTGGACCTGGTTCCAGTCCGGCATCAACACCGATGGCGCCCACAATCCGGTGACCAGCCGCAAGATCAAGCGCGGCGACATTCTCTCGCTCAACTGCTTCCCCATGGTGGCGGGCTACTATGTGGCCCTCGAGCGCACCCTGTTTGCCGAAAGCGCAAGCAAGCAACATCTCAAGATGTGGGAAATGAATTGCCACGTCCACGATGTGGGAAAGAAATTGCTCAAACCGGGGGCGGTTTGTTCGGATATCGCCAAGTCGCTGAACGATATCTACGCGCAGCACGATCTTCTGAAATACCGGACGTTTGGCTACGGCCATTCCTTCGGCGTGCTGTGCCACTATTACGGACGCGAAGCGGGCCTGGAGCTGCGCGAGGACTGCCATACGGTGCTCGAGCCCGGCATGGTGGTTTCGATGGAACCCATGATCATGATCCCTGAAGGCCAGAAGGGAGCGGGCGGCTACCGCGAGCATGATATTCTGGTGATCACCGAAAAAGGCAACCGCAACATCACCGGCTTCCCCTATGGGCCAGAGCATCTGATCGTGAAGGCCAAGGGTAAGGGCCGTAAAAAAGACCGCTAACATCGCGCTTCCCTTTTTGCCGTGACCGCATAATATGACCCCAAAAACAGGGGTAGGGCGACTGGCTGATGGCTGCTGAAGGTGCAAATACTGAACCGATGGTGAGATTTTCCCATGTTCAGAAGAGTTATGACGGTGAAACGCTGGTTGTGAAGGATCTCAACCTGGATATAGCCAAAGGCGAGTTCCTGACCATGCTCGGGCCTTCTGGCTCTGGCAAGACCACCACGCTGATGATGCTGGCCGGCTTCGAGCCTGCAACCCATGGCGAAATCTATGTGAAGGGCCAGCCCATCAACAACACGCCGCCGCACAAGCGCGGCATCGGCATGGTGTTCCAGAACTACGCGCTTTTCCCCCACATGACCGTGGCGGAGAACCTGGCTTTCCCCCTGCAGGTCCGGGGCATGGGCAAGGCAGAAATCGAAGAGCGTGTCAAAAACATCCTGAAACTGGTGGAGCTTCCCCAGATGTCCAGCCGCAGGCCCGGTCAATTGTCCGGCGGCCAGCAGCAGCGCATTGCTGTGGCCCGCGCCCTGGTGTTCGAGCCCGACCTGGTGCTGATGGATGAACCGTTGGGTGCGCTCGACAAGCAACTGCGTGAACAGATGCAATATGAGATCAAGCATATCCATGAGCGCCTGGGCGTCACCATCGTCTATGTGACCCATGACCAGGCGGAGGCCCTCACCATGTCCAACCGTATCGCGGTGTTCAATGATGGCGTAGTGCAGCAACTCTCCTCACCCGATGAGCTTTACGAACGCCCGCAGAATTCCTTCGTGGCCCAGTTCATTGGCGAGAACAACAAGCTGAAGGGTTTGATCGAGGGCGTGGACGGTCACAATATTGCCACGGTGAAGCTCGATTCCAATGATGTGGTGAAGGCCCTTGCGGTCAATGTCGGCACCAAGGGCGAACGCACCCTGCTCTCCATCCGGCCCGAGCGGGTTGAAATCAATCCGCTGGCCAAGAACGTCGATGTCCTGCTCCGCGGCAAGATCGCCGAACTGATCTACCTCGGCGACCACATCCGCGCGAGGCTCGAAGTGGCCGGTCACGATAACTTCATCGTGAAGGTGCCCAACAAGTCGAGCAACGAATCCATTGCCCATGGTAAAACAGTGAACGTGGGCTGGTCGGTGAAGGATTGCCGCGCCTTGGACTATATCGATTTGCACCACTAGCACGAGGAGTGATCGCCCATGCCACGCGCCGGATACTGGAAACAGCGCATCGCGGCGGTGGCAGTTCTGCTCCTGGCATTTATTGGCCCGCCGCCGGCTTCCCGGGCGCAGGACAATGAAGTTGACCTGGCCCTGGTGCTGGCCGTGGATTGTTCGTTCAGCGTGGACTTTCAGGAATTTGCCCTGCAGATGGAGGGATTGGGCCAGGCGTTCCGTCGCCCCGAGGTCAAGCGCGCCATCGCCCTTGGCAACCTGCAACGCATAGCCATCAGCGTGGTGGAATGGTCCGATGAAACCAACCAAACGGTCGTTCTGCCCTGGACGATCATTGCGAGTGACGATGATGCCGAGCTTGCCGGTGAAACACTGGCCGTTATGCCGCGCAAGCTGGCCGAGGGTGGCACCTCGATATCGAGTGCATTGCTCTATGCCGCCGCCATGCTGAGCAAGGCGCCAATCGCCCCGCGCCGGGTGATTGACTTGTCCTCTGATGGTCGCAACAATGTTGGTGTGCCGGTGAATGCGGTGCGTGACCGGCTGGTGGCCCAGGGCATTACCATCAACGCCCTGGCCATTCTCAACGAGTGGCCCACCCTCAATGTCTATTTCCAGAACCAGGTGGCGGGTGGTGAAGGCCATTTCGTAATTCCGGCCGATGACTACAAGGCCTATGG
>JBAVOA010000258.1:0-2170 GCA_049691635.1 Aestuariivirga sp.
GAACTGATGAACTGGCATAGTCAGATCACGCATGTACGTCTGCTTCCGAGGCGAAAGCGGCCATTACCGGCAACCGTTGCCATGTCGCAGAAGGGCCGATACTGTTGCAAAAGTCCCCAAATGCCGAACGACAAATTTCCCGCTAAAGGACGGAACAAGCAATAATCGCTGGTCGATGTGCCCTCAGGCGCGTTACCGAGGTCGCCTGTTAGTTCAGCTCATAATTCATAATAATGTAGTCCCCCACACGATTTTTCGAGCGCTGCTCCCACGGCCCGGAAAATTTGTGTTGAACGATGCAAAAAGACTTTTGCAACAGTATCGGTCAGCAGTTGACTTCGACCAGCTAAACAAGCCTGCCGACTGAGGTCGCCTTGAAGCTCTAGCCTTTAGAATCGCGTGACCGTCACGCGGATGGGCGTGGGGTTGTAACCATTGCAAGGATTATGCATTTGCGGGCAGTTAGAAAGCACGGCGAGTACATCGCGTTCGGCCTTCAGGGCCACATGGCTTCCAGGCTTGAACGCCGCTGCAGCGACACCGGCTTTTCCATCGGCAAGGACCGGAACACTCATGAACCAGTTCACATTGGGCACAATCGACGAACGGTCGAGATCGAAACGCTGCAAAATCGTTTCGAAGTTCGAATAGCAGGACTCAGTGGTGCGAACGCCATAGCGCAGGAAATTGTTGGGATTGCTGCAGCAGCCATAGATCGTATCGTGCCTGCCAACCGTATCTTCGATCACTGTCATGAGGGGCGCACCGCTATCGGAATAAAGCACGCTGTCGAGGCCAACGAAGATATTGCCCTGAACCTTCACCGTGTTTGTGGCGTTATAACGGTCCTGCGGATTGCGCCCGTCAAAGCAGAGAAAATCAACGGCCTGCTGGCCTTCGAGATCAGTAATGGTCAGAACATCATTGGCCGCAATGCGGCCGCCCCAGGGCTGCCGGGCCGCGACAATTTCATCGAGAATGATCTGGCCTTTGCTCATCGCGTCCCAACCTCACCTTCTGGCTAGCCGCCGCTGCACGGCATTGAGCCTGGCCTGCCCGATATTTTGCACCAGACGCAGTGAGAGATTATTGCATGCATGACCCCTCGTCGATAGGCGCTGGGTTTGGTGTGCAGGTTGAGGCCGCTCGCTAAAGCCGCGATGTCCGGTATGGGCCGATACTGTTGCAAAAGTCGGTGGCATCTTCTTCGCACGCAACAAAAGAATCAAAATGGGGCGTTGCACGAAACACTTTTGCAACAGTATCGGCCAGGAGTGGACAAGACCGTGAGGTCAATTATAAGCACCGACAGTTCCGAGAGCCCATATCTATGCTCAGACTTGACACCAGACTACATTCCTTAAACTCGACACCGCCCGCAAATTGGTGGTAACCTAGCTATCGAGATACATGTAAGTTCCAACAAGGTTGCCGCCCTTAGCTGCGATGCCGCCGGTGGTACGAGCAACTGCCGGTCCGTTTTTGGAAGCTGTCTACGGATAAGGAGCTTTGAAGCGTAGTCATTGTAACTTCTTGCAAAAGAGGCACCGAAATGCAATCGCAGAATAGCGACAATCAACCGGCCAGCGGCCCGTGGGCCAATAAAACCAACCGCATAGCTGACCTTGAGGATCTCGTTCGCCAGTTGCAGAACTGGCTCAAGCAATTTTTGTCTGGCGGCGGCCTTCGTGAGAAAGTCGTCATATTTTTTCTCATTCTGGCTGGTATGGTCGCATGGTCATCCTTTTATACCGTGGCCAG
Organism: Aestuariivirga sp.; assembly: GCA_049691635.1. Lineage (GTDB taxonomy): Bacteria > Pseudomonadota > Alphaproteobacteria > Rhizobiales > Aestuariivirgaceae > Aestuariivirga. The sequence continues at coordinate 1,762 of JBAVOA010000258.1, forward strand.
CGACTCGGTAGCTGTCGTGCAGCGCTTTGGCAGGTATCTCAAAGAGGTCCCACCGGGTTTGCACTTCAAGCTTCCGTTAGGTGTTGATGTGGCGACAATTGTTCCGGTCAAACGACAGCTGAAGCAGGAATTTGGATTCACGACGCCAGGCGCCACTGATCCATATCAGAGCCCTCGCGATGGTGAGAAAGAAACCCAAATGGTGACCGGTGACCTGAACGCCGCGCTGGTGGAATGGGTGGTTCAGTACCGCATCTCCGATCCCACCAAGTTCCTGTTCAAGGTTCGGGAACCGAGCGAAACCCTGAGGTATGTCTCCGAGTCCGTGATGCGGGAAGTTGTTGGTGACCGTACGGTAGACGAAGTGATTACCATTGGCCGCCAGGAAATTGAATCGGAAGCACTTACC
>JBAVOA010000259.1:0-6485 GCA_049691635.1 Aestuariivirga sp.
ACAGTGATGTGCTCATCATGGATGAGCCGACGTCGGCGTTGACCGAACGCGAGGTCGAGCATCTCTTCAAGATCATCCGCGCGCTGAAGACCGATGGCAAAGGCATTATCTACATCACCCACAAGATGAATGAGCTTTTCGAGATCGCCGATGAAGTGTCGGTGTTCCGCGATGGCAAATACATCGCCACCAAGTCCTCCGGTGAAGTCACCCGTGACCAAATCATCCGCATGATGGTGGGCCGCGAAATCACCCAGATGTTTCCCAAGGAAACCGTGCCGATCGGCGGGGTCGTGCTGTCAGTCAAGGGCTTGGGCCTCAACAAGATTTTCCACGACGTGTCCTTTGAGGTGCGCGCCGGTGAAATTCTGGGCATTGCCGGCCTCGTGGGGTCCGGCCGCTCCAATATCGCGGAGACGATTTTTGGCGTGACGCCGGCAACGGCGGGGTCCATTTCCATCAACGGCGAGGTCATTCGCATGTCGTCGCCCGGCATTGCCATGTCCCATGGCATGGCGTTCCTGACGGAAGACCGCAAGGATACGGGCTGTTTTCTCCTGCTCGACATCCAGCAGAACACCCAGATGGCCGTGCTCCAGAACAAATATGTGAAATACGGCCTGGTGCAGCAGGCGGCTTTGACCCGGGATTCAATCACGATGAGCAACGCGCTGCGGGTGAAAACCCCCGACATGCAGGAGCCCATCATCAACCTTTCCGGCGGCAACCAGCAAAAGGTGCTGATCTCGCGCTGGCTGCTGACCCGGCCGAAAATCCTCATTCTTGACGAGCCAACCCGCGGCATTGACGTGGGTGCCAAGGCCGAAATCCACCGCTTGATATCGAAGCTGGCAGGCGAGGGCGTGGCGGTCATCATGATTTCCTCGGAGATGCCGGAAGTGCTGGGCATGAGTGACCGCATCATGGTGATCCATGAGGGCAGGGTGACGGGATTTCTGGACCGCTCGGAAGCGGACCAGGTTAAAATTATGGAGTTGGCATCGCACTAGGGTGTGATGGCGGGGACGAAGGGGACACCATGGCAGAAGCAAAAAACGAAGTGGCAGCACCGATGGCCTCAATCAGGAGCGTGCGCCGCCTGCCGCCTGAAGTTTCAATCCTCGGCGTGCTGATCGGCATTGCCATTGTCTTTGAAATCCTCGGCTGGATTTTTGTGGGCGACAGTTTCCTGGCCAACAAGCAGCGCCTCTCCATCATTGTTTTGCAGGTCGCCGTCATCGGCATCATCGCCGTTGGTGTCACGCAGGTGATCATCACGGCGGGCGTCGATCTTTCCTCGGGCTCCATCGTGGGCTTCACCGCCATGGTTGCGGCAAGCCTTGCCCAGTCGTCAACCAATGGGCGGGCCGTCTATCCACTGCTCACCGATATCTCGCCGGTCTGGCCCATGCTGGCGGGCCTTGGCGTGGGGCTGCTGGCCGGCGCCATCAACGGCGTGCTGATTGCAAAAACCGGAATACCGCCCTTCATAGCGACGCTTGGCATGATGGTATCGGCGCGCGGCCTGGCGAAATGGTATACCCAGGGCCAGCCCGTGGCATTGCTTCATGACAGCTTCACCTGGTTCGGGAAAAGTTTTGAGATTCTTGGCTTCCCGGTGCCCCGGCCCGTGATCATATTTCTGCTGGTGGCTTTCATTTTCCACATTGCCCTGAGCTACACGCGCTACGGCAAGTTCACCTATGCCATTGGTGCCAATCCGCAGGCCGCGCGCGTCTCGGGCATCAACATCGGCAACCACCTCATCAAGGTTTATGCGGTCGCCGGATTGCTGGCAGGCCTTGCCGGCGTGATGACGGCAGCCCGCGCCGCCTCGGGCCAGCCCGGCATGGGCGTGGCCTATGAACTTGACGCCATCGCGGCCACGGTAATTGGCGGCACCTCGCTGTCGGGCGGCGTGGGCCGCATCACCGGAACGCTGATCGGCACCATTATTCTGGGTGTGGTCACCTCCGGCTTCACCTTCCTGAAAGTGGGCGCCTATTATCAGGAAATCGTCAAGGGCATGATCATCGTTGCCGCCGTGATCGTTGACCAGCAACGCCAGCGCCGCCGCGCCCGGGCTTAGGCCGCAGCCTGGAACGCCGCCAGTTTCTGGCGGTAGCTCAGGGCTTCGGCGATATGCAGACGGGCGATGTGTTCGCGCCCGTCGAGATCGGCGAGGGTGCGCGCCACGCGCAAGACCCGGTGATAGCCCCGCGCTGAAAGCCCCATGGCATCGGCCGCCTCGCGCATCAGCTTGAGGCCCGCCTGATCCGGTTGCGCAATTTCCTCGAGCACCGCGCCATCGGCCTGCGCATTGATCCGCAGATGTTTGAGGCCCAGTTTTTCAAACCGCTGCCTCTGCCGCAGGCGCGCTGCCGCAACACGGAGCGCAACATCAGCGCTGGTTTCCTTGGGCGGCGGCAGGGTGAGATCGGAAATTTTCACCGCGGGCAATTCAATCTGGATATCCATCCGGTCGAGCAGCGGGCCTGAAATCCGCGCCTGGTAATCGGTGGCGCAACGCGGGCCTTTTTTGCACACGTGCCCCGGCTCGCCCGCCATGCCGCACCGGCACGGGTTCATCGCGGCCACAAGTTGAAACTGCGCCGGATAGGTCACGTGATAGTTGGCGCGCGCCACCACGGTCTCGCCCGTCTCGAGCGGCTGCCGCAGGGATTCGAGAACCCTCGGCTGGAATTCGGGAAGCTCATCGAGGAAGAGAACGCCGTGATGGGCCAGCGCCATTTCACCGGGCTTGGCGCGCAGGCCTCCGCCAACGAGAGCCGGCATCGAGGCCGAATGATGCGGCGAACGGAAGGGCCGCCGCCGCGAAAGCCGGCCATCCTTGAGCTCGCCGCCAAGCGAGGCCACCATGCTGACATCGAGCATTTCGCGCGGGTCCATGGGCGGCAGGATGGAGGGAAGCCGCTGGGCCAGCATGGATTTTCCGGCCCCGGGCGGCCCGACCATAAGAAGATGATGCCCGCCCGCCGCCGCCACTTCCAGCGCCCGCTTGCCCGCCTCCTGGCCCTTTATATCGCGGAGGTCAGGCAACACGCCGGGCTCCGCCGCAAGGGCCGGCTTGGGGGCCGAGAGCACCTGCGTGCCCTTCACATGGTTGATGAGCTGGATGAGATTGTCAGGGGCAAGGATATCAATGTCCTCGCCCGCCCAGGCGGCTTCCGCGCCCGAGGCCCTGGGGCAGATCAGCCCCATCTCCCGGCCATTGGCCGCGATGGCTGCAGGCAGCGCACCCGCCACGCCCATCAGCGCGCCATCAAGGGCAAGCTCGCCCAGCACCACATAGCGGTTCAGGAAATCCGGCGGAATGACGCCAAGCGCCGAGAGCACGGCAAGGGCGATGGGCAGATCGAAATGGCTGCCTTCCTTGGGCAGGTCGGCGGGCGAGAGATTGATGGCAAGCCGCTTGCCCGGCAGCCCGAGGCCGATGGCATGGAGGGCGGCGCGCACCCGCTCGCGGCTTTCCGCCACCGCCTTGTCCGGCAGGCCCACGATATGGAATTGCACCTGGCCCGAGAGGAACTGCGCCTGCACATCGACAGCCACGGCCTCAATGCCCTGAAACGCAACCGTTGCAACCCGTGAAGTCATGGCCCCGCTCCCAACCAGCAGAAGCAGGACGCTAACCCGGATCATTTTCCGGTGCAAGAACATTTAGTGAACGCTCTGGTTGTGCGATGCACCGCCGCTGCCGGGGAGCGCCCAAGGGAGCAATCCGTTATTAGTCCGTATACGGATGTTATTCGCTTCAGCTTGTGTCGGGCTTCATGGCCTCACAGGCAAGCCAATCGCATTCGATGAGCACCTCATCGACCTCGTGAACGGGCTTGCGGCGATAGCCCGGCGGATGGCCGGGCCGGAGCGGCGACAGGAACTTGTGGTCTGGCGCCATCTTGCGCCTGAGCTGCCAGCGCGCGAGGCGCCTCGCCTGGCGCGGCAGATCATCGAGCGCCAGCTTCAGGGCCTGAAGCCTGCGGGTAAGGCGTTCGGCCTTGACCCGGCCATCGGGCGGCGGAGGAAGTTCGGCGACAGGCTTAGGCGCTGGAAACAGGGCTGCCACCCGGGGATCGGGTCCGAAGAAATGGATGCGCGGGACAATCCGGGTGAATTTCCTGGCCCGCACGGGCTTCAAACGTTTCCGCGGATCGAAGAGCTGGAAGGAGGGGGTTGAACTTCCCCCACGTTTCCCGATGACTTTCCCCGCCGGCATGGGCCGCGAGGGAGCAAGTTCCACCACGACACCACGCGCCGCAATGACAATAAGGCGGCGGACGGCGGATTCGGCGGGCCGCAGCACACCCAGCACGGCGCGGTGGAGGGAGCGTGGAATCCGTGAAACCGCATCGGTGCCATCGAGCCCCAGCAGGGCGAAAAGCACTTCAATTATAGCTTTCAGCGCTTTGCCGTTGCGTTTGATGGCCAAGTCCCAGTCCATGACGGTTCCTATTTAGCATAAAGAACAAAACTGGAACAGTAGTGACATGCTAGGAATATAATGTCAAGGATTAAATTTCTATTTTGTATTCTTCCCCGAAAGCTTCTTCTCCAGCGTCGCAAAGGCCCGCTGATAAACATTCTCCTCGGTACGCGGAATAAGCACCAGATCGTCCTGCGCACTCGCCACCCAATCCCCGGTCCACACGCCGAACGTTGTGTTGTCGGCGGTCACCGGCCACAGCTGCGGCCCCGAGACATAATTCATCCAGGGTATTTCGCATTTCGTGATGCGGTAGGAGAAAGAGCGCGTGAGATCGCAGAGATGCAAGAGTTCTTCGTTCAAATGGCCATCGCCAAAATAGAAATCCCGGATGCCTGAAACCTTGTCGGAGCGCGCCTTCTTCAGCATGTGCATTTTGGTGATGTCGCCGTGCCATCCGCCCATCCCGGCAAAGTCCCGCATCGTGCCCCACACCTTCTCGACCGGCGCCTTGATCGCCCGCGACGTTCACACCTTGTTCGGCGCCCACGCCTTCCAGCGTTCGCTACCGGCCGGCAACTTGATTTTCTCATGCTTGATCTTGGCGTCCACCGATTTAAGACCAGCGGCGAACACCTGATTGGAGATGATCTCCACATACTTGCCTTCATCACCCGGCGCCTCGTCGAACGTGGCTTCCCACTCGATAAATGTCGCATCCCCATGGGTCACCGGCATCAGCCGCATGGTGGCCAGATAGTGTTTCACCGGAAAGGCAGGCTTCTCGAAGTTGTAACTGAAGCAATGGTGGGCATCGTCCAGCATCAGCAGCCGTTCGCGGATATGGCTGCCGTCCACCGTGTGGAATGAGCGCACGCAGCCCACCACATCGGCATCAAGCCCGTCCTCGATTTTCGAGTCGACAATTCCCGCAGCCCAGCCCGGCAAGCCATTGAAATCGCGCACCACGCTCCACACCACTTGGACCGGCGCCTTGATGATCCGGCTGGCATAGGCACGCGCCATTGCTCTCTCCCTAGAATGAAATGTTCTTGAATGATTTGGTCTGCTGCGTCAGCGCCACTTCCGTGGGCAGCCGCTCCATCGAACTCGCGCCATAGAAGCCATGCACGTTCCTGGTATTTTTCAAGATGTACTCGGCATCGGACGGCGATGAAATCGGGCCACCATGGCAGATCACCATCACATCCTTGCGGATGCGTTTTGCCGCCTCCGCCCATTCATCGATGATCGCCGGGCAATCCGCAAGCTTCAGCGCCGTTTCCGCCCCGATGCTGCCACCCGTCGTCAATCCCATGTGCGGAACAATCATGTCGGCTCCCGCCTGCGTCATCGCCACCGCTTCCTCAGCCGAAAACACGTAAGGCGTGGTCAGCATGTCGTGCTCATGGGCCTTGCGGATCATATCCACCTCAAGCCCATAGCCCATACCCGTCTCTTCCAGGTTCTTGCGCATAATGCCGTCAAACAGCCCCACCGTCGGAAAATTCTGCACCCCCGAAAATCCCAGTGCCTTCAGATGATCCAGCAGATGATCCATGATCGCAAACGGATCCGTGCCGTTCACCCCCGCCAGCACCGGCGTATGCTTCACCACCGGCAAAACCTCGCGGGCCATCTCCTGCACAATGTCATTGGCATTGCCATAGGCGAGAAGGCCCGCAAGCGAGCCCCGCCCCGCCATGCGGTAGCGCCCCGAATTGTAGATGACGATGAGATCGATCCCGCCCGCCTCCTCGCATTTGGCCGAAAGCCCCGTGCCTGCCCCGCCGCCGATGATTGGCTGGCGCTTGGCGATCATGCTGCGGAATTTTTCCAGCAGCACCTTGCGTTCAATTCTCGCCATCTGTCCTCACGTTATTGCCTTGAACTGTTTGACAACCTCTGCCGCAAAGTCAGGATCGTTGATATGGGCGTCGACTTCAACAAGCTTGCGGTTGCGTGCCGCAACCCAGCCTTCGCGAATGGCCGCGAACAGTGCCGCATCCGCTTGGCTGTCATGAAACGCCTGGCCCACCAC
>JBAVOA010000260.1:0-3549 GCA_049691635.1 Aestuariivirga sp.
GGCCATGGTGAACCCGTGCGTCTGATGGCCGATCTCGACTCGACCGATTCAATAGTCTCGGTGTTCGTGCATGCGCCGGGAACCAGACGCCTGCTGGCATCAACGGAAGGGGACGGCTTCATCGTGCTTGAAGACGAATGCGTGGCGACAACGCGCAAGGGCAAGCAGGTGTTGAATGTGAAGGCGCCAACGGAAGCCCAGGTCTGTGTCAACGTCAACGATGCCGATGACCGCGTTGCGGTCGTTGGCAACAACCGCAAACTGGTCATTTTCAAGCTTTCCGAGCTTCCCGAAATGAGCCGCGGCAAGGGTCTCCGCATGCAGAAATACAAGGACGGCGGCCTGTCGGATGCCCGCACTTTCAGGCTGAAGGATGGGCTTTCCTGGGTTGATTCCTCCGGGCGGAATTTCACAGTGACCGAATTGAAGGACTGGCTCGGTGAACGCGCCCAGGCTGGCCGGCTTCCACCCAAGGGATTTCCCAAGAACAACCGCTTTGGTTAAGCCGCATTGAAGCCCGAAAATAGGGCTTTTTCGCAACATTGGCTCTCACGGTCCGCTGTTGTTGGAATGCGTCAAGAATCTTAACGCAATATTATCTGGGCCGCCTACATCATGTGGACAACGGATGGTTGCAGTTTAACGAAGTCATTCGCGGAAGGACTGTAAGAAGAGTGGAGCCGCGCCAGCGGAAAAGGTGATGCACGGCGAGAGATTTTGGATAGCAGGGGGGAGAAAACTTTCCGATTCATCCATCGAACATATCCTCGATGACGTTGAAACCGAGCGCTTCAACCACGACGGTGCCGTGAGGATTGCAACCGGATCGCTGGGCACGGAAATCAAATGGTCGGTCTTTTCACCCAGTTTCGCTTCTCTCTATTACGCCATCGAATGGCTGCCAATGGCGAGCTTGCCAATCGTGCTCCGCTATTACCTCTCCGGATGGTTCGAAGAAACCTGTTTCACGGTTGGCCAGGCAATCAACCGGATCGAACAGATCATGGCCAAGAGTGAACTTCATCTCACCCGCCGGACCTTCGTTGAGGAGTTTGACCCGAAAGGCAGGATCATGTCGCCAATGCTGCAGAAGATATGGCAGGACCACGCGATCTCGCCCGAGAATTCCATTGACTGCGTCTATGAGGAACAATCACGCAAGTTCCGCGTTGAGCGGATAGGCACCCAATCGACGATTGCGAAGTTATATGGAATGTCACCGGTTTCTTATGCCTGCAAAAGCGGGAATTCCTATGACGAAGTGGTAAGCGAAGCCTATACCCATGTATTGCGTTCTGGGAAACCACGCTACGACCATGTGTTGGCTGCCTTGCGCATGCCTGACAATATTGTCCGGTGGGTGCCCTATCAGAGAATAGTTGTGCCCAGGCCAAATGGCGAAAAATCCATGAGCGTTTGTGTCGTGGCCGAAATTGCCAAGATCGACATCAATCTGATTTAACTTTGGCTGGTAATCATTTCATTGATCATCTGTTCGATGGATTGGCGTTCGGCGATGTTCAGCCATTCGGTAAGATCAATGCCATCGCTTGCCCATTGCCAGCGCAGAAAACCCTTCTCGATGTAATTGTAGCCCATCCGGTTGAGATGGCCGTGGGTTGCCATGCGATTGCTGCTCAGGGACCACACGGCATCGGGGTTCCATTTGATAAGGCTGAGGATCAGGCCGAGGCGTGAAAACTTCTCCGCCAGCTTGCGGTTGCGCACATGCTGGTCGATCCAGAATTCCCCGTGATACACAAGCTTGCCGCGGATTCTTTCGGCAATGCTGTTGCGCGGCGGTGAAGCCTTGGTCGGCACCATGAGCTCCTGCCGGCGCATCGCCAGTCCGATTGTCAGGTTTGGCCCCCAATCCGCCAGGCTTGTATCCGTGTAGTCATACCGGAATCCCTGCATGGCCGCGGTTGCGCCGCTTGCTGAAACGGCACTCATCCAGAAGAACCGCTCAGGCGTGAAGTTGCAGACGTCAGGATCAAAAAACGGTGACACAGGCGTGTTGCGTGTGGTCAACTTTGTCGCGCTGAACTTGTCGGCATCGGAGCTGATGTTGATCGCAAAACCCATCTGTTCGATCTCGGCAACGAGTGCCGCGCAAACCTGTACCGTGCCGAGCGGGTCTTCAACGCAGAGTTGTGACATGGCAGTTCCTAATGAATTGAATTCATTGTCTTTATAGTGCCTAGCGGTTCAGTCAAGAAAGGTGAATAGCGCCAGGAAAACATGATGAATGTCGCCAATGTCACCGGAAGAGGCCGGAGTTATTTTCTTACAAAAAGCGTCCAGCCATCGGGCATCAGGCGTTCCTGCGGAAGAAAGCGGGATTTGTATTCCATTTTGCTGGAGCCCTTTACCCAGTAGCCGAGATAAAGATAATCCAATCCCATTCTCTGCGCGCGCAAAACACTGTCAAGGATGATGAAGGTCCCAAGGCTGCGCTTTTCGAAGCTTGGCTCATAGAAGCTGTAGATCAGCGACAATCCGTCATCAAGCATGTCCACGAGGACAGCGCCGGCAAGTTCGCCCGGTTGCTCGTCATCGGATTTGAAGCGGTATTCCACCAGATGGCTGTCAACGAATGTCTCGTCAATCATGGCGGCAAAATCAAGAACGCTCATTTCGGCCATGCCGCCATTGCCGTGGCGTGAATCAATATAATCCCGGAACACCCCATAATGCTCGCTAGTGGCCTTCGCCCGCACGGGAGAGCCGGTCAGGTCCTTGTTGCGGACAAGCACCCGCAAATAGGATTTGCTCCACATGAATTGCTTGACCGGAATGCGCACCGAAACGCAGGCGCCGCAGCCGTCGCAGGCCGGGCGGTAGGCTATGTTCTGGCTGCGCCGGAAGCCGCCCCGTGAAAGCTGGGTGTTGAGGTTGCGCGCGTCCTGTCCCACCAGATGGGTAAACACCTTTCGCTCCAGCCGCCCCGGCAGATAGGGGCAGGGGGCCGGAGCCGTAATGAAAAACTGCGGAAAATTTCGACGTTCGATGCTCAACCGGTTTGTCCTTCACCTGACCGAATAATGTGCAAGGTTAATGCCCCTTGCCAGATTCATGCAAGCCACAATCAGACACATATGGAGTTTGCAGCGCGGGCGGTCTAAGACGGGCCAAAATCGGAGTGGTGGAATGGCAATCAAGACAAGTTGGATTGGTCTGGGCGTGATGGGGTTCCCCATGGCGGGGCATCTCGCGGCAAAAGCTGGCGTCGACATGACAGTCTATAACCGTACCCCTGCGAAAGCCGATGGCTGGGTGCAGAAATACAAGGGCAGGGCGGCATCTACACCAAGGGAAGCTGCTTCCGGTGCCGATTTTGTCTTTACCTGCGTCGGCAACGACGATGATTTGCGCAGTGTAACCCTGGGTCCCCAGGGCGTCTTTCACACCATGCGCCCGGGAAGCCTGCTCATCGATCATACGACAGCGTCTGCCGATGTGGCGCGTGAACTCTTCGCCGAGGCGAAGAAACGCGGCATCGGGTTTATTGATGCCCCGGTTTCCGGTGGCCAGGCAGGCGCCGAAAAC
>JBAVOA010000261.1:0-6415 GCA_049691635.1 Aestuariivirga sp.
GCCTGAGGGTGCTGATGCAGGACAGCCAAGGTGAACTCACCTTCGGCAATTGCGGTCTCGATGATATGATCAACGAGATGCGCGGTTCCATGCAGCGCTTTGCGGCCAGCAAGGTGGCGCCCTACGCCCACCAATGGCACCTGGAAAATGCCTATGTGCCGGTGGAAATCATCGGCGAACTGGCCGACCTCGGCGTCTTTGCCCTGACGCTGCCGGAAAATTTTGGCGGCCTTGGCCTGCCCAAGGAAGCCATGTGTGTCGTCTCGGAAGAACTGTCACGCGGCTGGATTGCGGTGGGCTCGCTTGGCACCCGTGCTGAAATTGCCTGTGAGCTCATCCTCTGTGGCGGCACCGAGGCGCAGAAGGCGAGATGGCTTCCCAAAATTGCAACAGGTGAAATTCTCCCAACCGCCGTCTTCACCGAACCAGACACGGGCTCGGATCTGGGCTCCCTCAAGACCCGCGCGGTGAAGGCGGGCGATGTCTACAAGGTGACGGGCAACAAGACCTGGATCACGCATCCGGTGCGCGCCGATCTCATGACCCTCCTTGTACGGAGCATTCCGGAGGAAAAGGGCTACAAGGGGCTCTCCATGTTCCTCGCGGAAAAGCCGAGAGGCAACGACGAGAACCCCTTTCCGGCAAAAGGCATGAGCGGAGGTGAAATCGAAGTGCTGGGCTATCGCGGCATGAAGGAATTTGAAATCCGCTTCGAGGATTTCGAGGTGAAAGCCGAAAATCTTCTGGGCGGTGTTGAAGGCCAGGGCTTCAAACAACTGATGCAGACCTTCGAAAGTGCCCGCATTCAAACCGCCGCCCGCGCCATCGGCGTGGCGCAGAATGCCCTCGACCTCGGCCTGAAATATGCGCAAACCCGCAAGCAGTTTGGAAAGCCCATCATCGCCTTCCCGCGCGTGGCCGACAAGCTTGCCCTGATGGCCGCAGAAATCATGACGGCGCGCCAGCTTTGCTATTACGCTGCGCGCGAAAAGGACGCGGGCCGCCGTTGCGACGTGGAAGCGGGCATGGCAAAACTTCTGGGCGCCCGGGTGGCCTGGTCCTCCGCCGACAATGCCTTGCAGATCCATGGCGGCAATGGCTTTGCCCTGGAGTTTGAAATCAGCCGCGTCCTCTGCGACGCGCGCATCCTCAACATCTTTGAGGGCGCCGCCGAGATTCAGGCCCAGGTAATCGCCCGGCGCATTCTGGAAGGCGCGAATTAGCGCGCAATAATTTTCAGGCCCATGACGGCCCCATTCTGGAACAACTTGGATACCGTGCCGTAGAAATCATCAAGGCCATCGACGGTCTCCTGCCCGTGTACCGAAATATTCCGGGATCGCGTCGCCCGGAACATGGCAAGCCGCGTGGCAGTAAAGTCCTTCCACGCGGCCGTCACGTCATCCATGTCCACCTGTTCAAAACCTGACTCCACAAGCTGGTTCTCGTACTGGCGCGGTGTTGGAATAGCCGGGCATTGCACCTTGACCATAAGCGCTTCTTTTTCCTCGTCTGAAAGGTCACGTGGCCTCCCATAGTCCTCAATAAACATGACACCGTCCGGTTTCAGCGCCGCGCGGCAGGCGGCAAACAATTTTTCCCGGTCAGGGATGTGGAGAAAACACAGGAATGAAATGATCGCATCGTAATCCTGCGCCATTCCGCCAGAGAGAATATCCCCGCAGACATGGTCAACGCGCGACGAGAGACCACACCTCGCCGTGAGATCGCGCGCCACTTCATTGAGATCGGGCTGCAGTTCAAGGGCGGTGACTTGGGCTCCGGTCTTGGCCGCGATGTAGCGCGCCGGTCCACCGATGCCGGAACCGATATCGAGGACCCGTACCCCCGGCTGCAGCTGCAGAATGTCGAGCGCTTCATCGACCGCGTCAGTTCCAAAATAGTGGTACTGGTCAAAGGGGGTGAGTTGATCCACCCGCAATGCGGCATCAGGCCCGATGCCAAGGGCCGCCAATTCATTGTGAATGCGGTGCACATTGCTGTAAAGCTTCATCGATTTCATGTGGGACGGCACTCCAAAGAGCTATTATCCCCACAACTCATGACAAAGGGCAACAGGGTTTCTCCACCATGAATATTTTCAGCTACCTCGTCCCCTTCGCCGTTGCGGCCGTGGCCATTGTCCTGCTGCTCGGCCTGTGGAACATGATGCGCGGCGGCTCATCCAGCCGTTCGCAAAATCTGATGCGCTGGCGCGTGCTGCTGCAGTTCGCCGCCATCGTCATCATGATGGCGGGCTTGTGGTTCGCCAACAGATAGCTATTGATTTGGCTCCGGGTAATTCCCATATGGTGTTCCGATTGGGGGGAAGCATGTCTCAAACAGTCAATGAAGCCAAGGTTACCAGAGATTTCTGGCCGAAGCTGAAAAAATCCCTGGCCAGTGTCCCGTTCGCCGAAGAGGTGGTCGCCGCCTATTACTGCGCCTTTGATCCGGCCACACCGCTCAAGGTTAAAGGCATCCTTCTGGCAGCCCTCGCGTATTTCATCATGCCCATCGATGTCATTCCCGACGTGCTGCTGGGCCTTGGCTTTACCGATGACATGGCTGTGCTTTACACAGCCATCAGCATGATCCGCAGCCACATGACGCAAGACCACCGCGACAGGGCAAAAGCAACCTTGGAAAAGCTCAGGGCCGAGACCGTGCAGGGGGCTTGAGACTATTTTGCCGGCTTGGCGCGGGTGACGATGAATACTGCACCCGCGCACACCGCCATGCCGAGAATTTGCACTGGCACCAGGGTTTCGCCAAAAACCACATAGGTCGAGAGTGCGGCCACTGCGGGAACCAGATAGATCAATCCGGAAACGCGGGCCACATCGCCATGGCGGATGAGCAGCATCAGCAGCGTGATGGCGGCAAGCGATAGCACGATGACCGACCAGCCAAGCGCCAGCCACGCGGAGAAGCTGCCGTCGAAACCAAATTTTTCGCTCAGCAGCGCACCGATGAACACAACCACCGAAGCGCCCGCATATTGCCACACGCCGCCGCTGGCCAGATTGAGGCCCGTGGCAAAGCGCTTCTGGTAAACCGTACCAAGGGAAACGCTGAACGCACCGAAGATGCACAGGCCCGTGGTGAGCGGTGTAATGCCTGACATCGCGTCAAAGGTGAGTTTCGGCCATACCACCAGACCGACGCCAAGGATGCCTACCGCAAGTCCCAGCCAGTGCCGGGCCACGATCTTCTCGCCCACCATGCCCGCCGCCAGAAACGCCGTCATCAGCGGCTGCAACCCTACGATCAGCGCCGAGACGCCCGCCGGCATGCCGTGGGCCACCGCCCAATAGACCGGGCCCAGATAGCCGCCGTGCAGAAGCGCTCCGGCGATTGCCGCGTGGCGGGCCTGCGTGACGTTGGGCCAGTTTGCGCGCTGATACAATGCGATGGCCACGAACAGGGCACCGGCAATGGGAAAACGGATGCTGAGAAAGGTCAGCGGCTCCACATGGCCAGCCGAGAGTCTCGCCACCACAAAGCCCGTGGCCCACAGCACCACGAAGAGGGCAGGCGCAAAAACGATCCAAGTGGTTGCAGGTTTCATGGGTTTTCCATGCCAAGCTTTGGAGACCCTTGCGAGTGTTATCTTGAGAAGCCTCATGCATATCGGCTATGCCTTGGACCATGACCCAAAAGCAGCCGTCCATCATGACTCTCGGCTTCGAGGCCCTACGCCGCCTTTTTGCTGACGAAGCGGTTCCGCTGGCAGGCAATATCGCCTTTAGAACCCTGTTCTCGGTTTTTCCTTTTTTGATTTTTCTTACCGCCCTTGCCGGCTTCTTTGGCAACGAGGCACTGGCAGAAAAGGTCGTGACCTTCCTGCTGAGCGTAGCACCCGAGCAGCTGGTGCATCCCTTGGCCGCCGAAATCCGCTCCATTCTCACGGTGCCGCGCACCGGCCTGCTCAGCCTCGCCGCCGTGCTCACTATCTGGAGCGCCATGGCCGGCGTGGACTCGATCCGTGTTGGGCTGAACCGCGCCTATGATATCAAGGAACACCGCAACCTGTTCTGGCTCTATGGCCAAAGCGTTCTCTTCGTAATCGGTTCGGCCATCGTACTTCTGGTCATTGCCCTGCTCATTGTTTTTGCGCCCCTGGCGCTCGCCGCCCTGGACCGCTTTGCCCCGGACGTCAGCCAAAACTTCACCACGCTGAACCAATTGCGCTATCCCATTGCCATTGTCCTTCTCATCGCCGGCCTGCAGCTGAGCCACCACATATTGCCGGCGAAAAAGCAGAAGGCGCTGGCAATACTACCCGGTGTCTTGCTCACGGTATTTGTCTGGGTGGTCCTCTCCAGCCTGTTCTCCTACTACCTCGTGAACTTCAATACCTTCGCTTCCACCTACTCGTCGCTCTCGGGCCTCTTCGCCGCGATGTTCTTTCTCTATCTAGCGGCACTGGTGTTGATCTTCGGCGGCGAAGTGAACCGCGTCATACAATTGCACCGGACCTGGCGTTCAGCGCCGAAGGCTCCTGACCTCGGCGAGGAGTGACTCCTTTTCTGCCACTTCAAGCTCGCGCCAGTCGCGGTCTTCCAGTCCGGCAGCCAAAGCCCAGAGAAGATTGCGCGAAGCGGATTTCGGCCGAAGGAATTTCACCCGGACGTAGGCCTTCACCGCGCCCAGCTCCCGCAAGTCATCGAGAGTGGAGATGCCAGCCTCCACCAGCATCATCGCCGACTTCGGGCCGAGATTGCGTAAGGTTGAAACAGGTTGTCTATTTTGCCGCTTCGAGCACATCGTCAAAAGTCTTCAAGCCTGTGCGCGGGGCTGACACCAGCACCGCCATGTTCCCCGGCCGGTGTTCATTGTTCCACATTTTCATGTGCGCCTTCGGGATATCGTGCCAGCCATAGACTTCCGACATGCAGGGGTCGATACGCTGCGCTTGGACTAGGCGGTTGGCGTTGGAGGCCTGCATGAGATTGGCAAAATGCGAACCCTGCACCCGCTTCTGGTGCATCCACAGGTAACGCGCATCCATGGTGAGGTTGTAGCCCGTCGTCCCGGCGCAGATCACCACCATGCCGCCGCGCTTCACCACCAGCACCGAAACCGGAAAGGTGGATTCGCCCGGATGCTCGAAGACGATATCGGGACTGTTGCCCTTGCCGGTGAAATGCCAGATCGCCTTGCCGAATTCGCGCGCCGCCTTCAGCCAATCATTGTAGGTCGTGCTGCCAACCTTTGGCATCTCGCCCCAGCACTGGAACTTCTTACGGTTGATGACGCCCCGCGCGCCGAGCTGCATGACGAAATCACGCTTGTCATCCTCAGAGATCACCCCGATAGCGTTGCCGCCCGCCGTGGCGATGAGTTGCACGGCCATGGAGCCAAGCCCGCCCGAAGCGCCCCACACCAAAACATTCTGGCCGGGCTTCAAAGTATGGGGCCGGTGGCCGAACAACATGCGATAGGCCGTGGCCAGCGTCAGCGTGTAACAGGCGGAGGCTTCCCAGGTCAGATGTTGCGGGCGCGGCAGAAGCTGGCGCGCCTGCACCCGGGCAAATTGCGCGAACGAACCATCCGGCGTCTCGTAACCCCAGATGCGTTGCGAACTCGAAAACATCGGGTCGCCGCCATTACATTCCTCATCGTCGCCGTCATCCTGATTGCAGTGGACAACCACCTCGTCGCCCACCTTCCAGCGCTTCACCTTTTCGCCCACCGCATAGACAATCCCCGAAGCATCTGAGCCTGCCACATGGAACGGGTTCTTATGGCCATCGATGGGCGAGATGGGCGTGCCAAGGGCGGCCCATACGCCATTGTAATTGACCCCTGCCGCCATCACGAGAATCAGCACCTCGTCCTGGCCGATTTTCCAGGTGGGCACGACTTCGATCTGCATGGCGCTTTCCGGCGGCCCATGACGCTCCTGCCGGATACACCAAGCATACATCGTCTTGGGCACATATCCCAAGGGTGGGATTTCACCGATTTCATAAATATCCTTGAGCGGGGGAGAACCGGGGGGCGTCATGCTGCTGCTCCTAAAATTTAGGCAATAGCTTAATCATTTTCTGTTGCAGTGCAACATGAGTCCTTACCGCGCGACTTGCCTCAATTGCCGGAGGCTTTGGTAAGCTTTGGTTTACCCCGCTGTCCGCTCATCATTGGAATGAAACCCGATCGGAGTCATACTCAACAAACCCACAACAGATTGGGGAGAAAAAGATGTTAAGTAATTTACTTTATTCGAGCCTTTCCAATGCGATAGAACACCTGATTCGCCTTGACATGTCGAATGACGCCCTGATGATGTCCGTGCTTTTCAGCGCCGCCGGCGCAGTTCTCCTGGCAAAGTTCACTGGCACCATTGGGCATCTTACGATCCCCTTGAACTTTTCGGCCCTGTTCATTGGCTCAGGTGTCGCCAATATTC
>JBAVOA010000262.1:0-2839 GCA_049691635.1 Aestuariivirga sp.
CAGGGTGGCCTTCCATCCCGGTTGCGTGACGGGGGCATCAATGGGGCTTCCTATGTATATAATGCTTCTGGTGCTTCCGGGTTCTCTGACCGACTAGCCGCGCTCATTGATTCTCTGGACTCCAACCAGAGTTTTGATACTTCAACCCAGTTGCTCGGTCAAAAAAATGTGATGTCATTTGGTACGGCCTCATCGGGCTGGCTGGAAGCTGCCCGGCAACAGGCCTCATCTGCATCCGACCTACAATCAACCATGAAATTGCGCTCAGCAGACGCTTTGCAACGGGTCAATGGCGTCAATATTGATGACGAAATGACGGTAATGCTTGAGTTGGAGCGTTCCTACCAGGCATCAGCAAAAATAATCTCTACCGTTGACAAGATGTTTGAATCTCTCTTGCAGATTGTGGGATAGTTAGATGACAGTTTCAACGCTCGCAATTCTCAATGCACCGCGTCAGTCCATCTATGAATCCCAACGGCGTCTGCTGGACGCCCAGACAGAACTTTCAACTGGCCGTCACGCCGATATAGGGCTTCATCTTGGTGGCAGAACATCAGATGTCATCGGGCTGCGGAATGGTTTCGATCGCAATAGCTCCATCATTGATATGAATGGACTGGCAGCCACAGAACTCGATCTCACCCAGAGCGCAATGACCTCTTTAGTGGAACTTTCCCATCAGTTTTCAGCCACTTTGATAGGCGCCAGAAATTCTGTGAATGGCCAGGAAGTAGTTAAAACAGCAGCGAAAGCCGCAATTGAAAGCTTTACATCCATCATCAACCAGACCCATTCCGGAAAGTTTCTCTTCAGCGGCATTAACTCGGAAGTTGCACCAATCGAAAATTATCTATCCAATCCACCATCTGGCGGAAAAGCAGCTGTTGATGCCGCCTTCCTCACTGAGTTTGGCGTGACACAAAGCGCCGCCGGGGTAGGATCAATTACCGCAACGCAAATGGATACTTTTCTGAACGGCGCATTTTCCAATCTGTTCATTCCAGCCGCATGGTCACCGACGTTTTCAAATGCTTCCAATCAGAACAGGACGGCACGGATTGACACCGACTACACCGTGGAGGTTTCGACCAACGCAAATGAAGCCGCGTTCCGCGACTTTGCGAAGGCGATTACGATGGCTTTTGATCTGGGTACAGGGGCGCTCAATCAGGCAGCATTTGAAAAAGTAGTGGACAAGGCAGTTGCCGTTTCAGCAGCTTCAGCTCAGGAGATAGGGCTTATCGCCGGAGAGCTCGGAACGTCTGAAAAGCTCATCACTGATACCACTCTTCAGCTAAAAAAGCGAAACGAAATTCTGAACCGTGAAATCGTTTCGCTGGAGGGCGTGGATCAATACGAAGTTTCGACACGCATCAACCTTCTTACGACACAGCTTGAGGCCTCCTATTCGATAACGGCGCGCATCAACCGGTTGAACCTGATGAACTATCTTTAAGCAAGAAATCAAATGGCTTGAGCAAGGACAACCATGCATCGCGCACTCTATTCCGAAATACTTGATGATTCGCCGTCAAACGCACGCGCACGGGAACGTGAAGCCATTGAAAGATCCATTGAACTCCTCAATTCCGCAAGAAAGAAGGGAGTGGGATCGCGTGAGTCAATTGAAGCATTACACTATCTGGACAGGCTTTGGAGCCTTCTATTGGATGATCTCGCGAATGCCGAAAATCGGTTGCCCAAGGAGTTGCGCGCGAGCCTTATTTCAATAGGAATTTGGATTTTGCGGGAAATTGAGGAACTACGAAACAACAGAACACAAAGCTTCAAGGGGTTGATAGATATTTCAGAGATAATTTGCAAAGGACTTGGTCGGAGCGCTTAATGCAGATACATCTTAAGAAGGGCGAAAAGCTCTATGTGAACGGTGCGGTGATCAGGGCCGAACAGCGCTGCTCGCTTGAATTCCTGAACAATGTTACCTTCCTTCTGGAAAATCACGTTATGCAGGCAGACAAAGCT
The DNA here is from genome assembly GCA_049691635.1 of Aestuariivirga sp. Lineage (GTDB taxonomy): Bacteria > Pseudomonadota > Alphaproteobacteria > Rhizobiales > Aestuariivirgaceae > Aestuariivirga. Next base: position 1,987 of record JBAVOA010000262.1, read on the forward strand.
GAAAGTCCGCTTAGGCAAATCTATTTCGTCGTTCAGACGATGTTGATGGATCCGGAGAATGCGCAGATTACTCGGGAACTTTATTGGCATTTGTCTGGATGCCTGCACAGTACACTGGAAAACGCGCAGCTCATCACGGGTCTTGTCAGTTCTGACACCTGTATCAAAAATCAGCGATATTTTGATGCGTTGAAGATTCTTCGAGGTCTATTTGAGGCAGAAGATAAGTTGCTCACCACTGAATCCAAGAAGAATGGCCAAGTAAATCTTCAAAAAGAGGTAGCATAATGGATGTACCGGCAATTAATAGTCCGACTCCGGCCACCATCACGAGCGCATCTGCTGGCGACAAGGCAAAGCTCAATTACGATTCCTTTTTGCGATTGTTGGTAGCTGAAATGAAGAACCAGGACCCCACCGCACCAAAAGACACCTCGCAATATCTTGCACAATTGGCTTCATTCTCCGCCGTGGAGCAGGGGGTAAATACCAATAAGAAACTCGATTCGCTCATGACGTCAATGCAGCTTGCGCAGGCCGATTCTCTGATTGGACACACATTGACAGGTGCCGATGGATTCTTGTTGGGGACAATAAAATCAGTTGAAATCGGGAAGACCGTTTCTACCGCTATCCTTGAAGGTGGAAAACGTGTCGAATTGAATGCCGGCGTAACGATTGGATAGCTCATGAACGAAGTTGATGCGCTTGAGCTGGTGCAAGCAGCCATTTGGACTATTATTGTCGCTTCAGGTCCGGCGGTGGGGTTGGCCATGGTACTGGGAATAGCAATTGCGCTCCTGCAGGCCGTAACGCAGATACAGGAAGTGACGCTAACATTTGTGCCGAAAAT
>JBAVOA010000263.1:0-5053 GCA_049691635.1 Aestuariivirga sp.
TTCCTGGCCAACGAGTGGTTTGCGTTGAGCAGCACATGGGGCCGGAGCCGCGAAAGCTCGATCACCTTCAGGTCGTCAGGCATGTCGAGCCGGTAGAGCAGCACAAGATCGAAGCGCCCCGAATGCAGCCCGGTGATGAGGTATTCCTGAGCTCCTTCCTCCAGGCGCAGGCGGGTCTTGGGGTAGAGGGCCTGAAATTCCGCGATGAGCTTTGGCGCATAGACAGGCGCGAAGGTCGAGAAACTGCCTATGGTCAGTTCGCCTTCCACCAGGTTGCCCGCATCGGTGGTATCCCGCTGGAAATCGACGCCATGGGCAACGAGGCTCCGGGCTTCATTCAGGAAGCGCAGCCCCTGGGGCGACGGCAGAACCCCTTGGGCATGGTGACGGATGAAGAGCTGAAGGCCCAGTTGGGCCTCGAGTTTTTGCAGCGACGCTGAAAGCGAAGGCTGGGCCACGCCCAATTGCTGGGCGGCCTTGGCAATGGAACCCCGTTCGGCGATTGCCAGGGCATATTCGAGTTGGCGCAGGGTGAAGCGTAACATAGGTAGAACCTATAGCCACAAAAGATATTATCTATTTTTCCTAAGCCAAATCTCCTTGTAAGTAAAGTTACCTACAAAAGGGGACAAGCCATGCAGAATATTGAACATCTCGCGGAAACCACGGCCAACTTCATCGCCGCGATGGGAGCAGCTGCCACCGGTGTGACAGTCATCACCACGGAAGGCATGGCCGGGCGTTTTGGCCTGACGGTCAGCGCGGTCTCTTCCGTGTCAGCCGAGCCCCCCATGCTGCTGTGTTGCGTAAACCGCAAAAGCCCCGCTGTGGCCGCCATGGAGCAGAACGGCAGGTTTGCCGTGAATATGCTCGGCTCCAACAACCAAGAGGTGGCCGAGATTTTTGCCGGTCGCCCCAAGAGCGGAAAGCCCTACGACTTTGAGCGTCACGCCTGGGAGGAGGGTTCAACCGGCCAGCCGGTGCTTTCCGATGCGACGGCAAGCTTTGAATGCGAGATTGAGTGTTCCCAGGACGCGGGCTCCCATCGTATCTTCATTGGCCGGGTGGTGAATGCCAAGCGCAACAGCGCCGAGCCTTTGGTTTATTGCAACCGTGCCTTCGGGCGCGTGGCTGAATTGTGAGGAAATGAAATGATCAGAACAGGCGAACAATACCGCGAGTCCCTCAGGGATGACCGCGAGGTGTGGATCAACGGCGAGCGGGTGAAGGACGTGACCCGCCACCCCAGTTTCAAGCCGGTGGTCGATATCAGGGCCCGCATCTACGACATGCAGCATGAGGCCGTCCACCGCGCCACCATGACTTATGAGGAAAATGGCGAGCGCTTCGCCATCGGCAACCGCCTGCCGCGCGTGCAGAAGGATTGGACCGACAAGCGCAATGCCGTCGATGCGGTCATGTATGAAGTGGGCGGTGTCGTCACCCGTGTGGGCGACGAAACCGTCGGCGAAATGTGGTCCCTGTGGGACGGCAAGGATATCCTGAACGAGATCGATCCGCGCTTCGCCGCAAACATCGAGCGCCATATCAATCAATCCATTGCCCATGATCCGTTCCATGTCTCGGCCAATACGGATCCCAAGGGTGACCGCTCAAAACCGCCCCAGGAACAGGATCCGGACATGCTGGTCCATGTCGTCAAGGAAACCGATGCAGGGATAATCATTCGCGGCGCGAAATATGAAACCGCTGCCGCCTACGCCAATCAGGCTTTTCTGAAGCCGACTATTGCGAACTGGGGGGATGCCAAACTTTCTGAATATGCGCTGGGCTGCATCGTGAAAATGAACGCACCGGGCGTGAAACACATCTGCCGGACGGGCTTTACCGGCCGCGCACCGGAACGGGATTATCCGCTGTCCAACAAGTTTGACGAGGTGGATACCATTGTCATTCTCGATAACGTGCTCATCCCCTGGGAAGACGTGCTGTTCTACCAGCACACCCGCGCCGCGGCCTTCATCCGCCAGACACTGCACCGTTATTCCGCCTTTCCCTTTGTCCAGCGCACCCTGTCCTATGCCGACCTGATCATCGGTGCGGCCTTGTGGAATGCCAAGCAGACGGGCCTCGACAAGCAGCAGGCCGTGCAGGAGAAGCTGGCCGATCTCGCCATATGGCGCGAAGGCATCAACGCCCATCTCACCGCCTCCATCGTCATAGGCGAGAAGAGCCCCAACGGCTTGCTGATGCCCAACCAATCCCTGCTGATGTCGGGCCGCTGCCATGCCCTCAACAATCTTCCCAAGATGATGCACTTGGCGCGCGAGCTCTGCGGCGGGCAGATCTGCGTGACGCCCGATGCGGCCGTGTTCGAGCATCCGGAAACCAAGAAGTGGATGGACAAATACTATACCGTCAATGACGAGTGGGTGGCCGATGACCGCCGCAAGCTGCTGGCGCTCGCCCGTGACCTGCTGAACTCGGACTATGCCGGCCACCGGCTGACCTTCCAGCTCTTTGCCCAGGCCCCGCCCTTTGCCCAGTCCGCCGCCGTCTACCGCACCTTCGACTGGAACAGCACCTTGAAATTCGCCCAGAAGGCTGGTGGGATGAGTTCCCGCATCTGGGGCAAACAAAAACAGGCTGCGGAATAGGAACGTGGAGAAACCGCATAAGTGGCAAACGTTAGATATTTTGTGAGGGACGTTGCCGAGGCGGTAAGCTTTTACCGCGATCATCTGGGATTCGAGCTCAAGCAACAATTTGGTCCCGCTATGGCAATCCTCAAGCGGGATGATTTGACCCTTTGGGTAGCAGGCCCTGAGGCTTCAGCATCAAGGCCGATGCCCGATGGCCGCCAACCCGTGCCGGGCGGCTGGAACCGCTTTGTGCTTGAAGTGAAAATGCTGCCCGCGCTGGTCGACAAGCTCAAGGCCGGCAATGTCAAGTTTCGCAATGACATTGTCACAGGCCCCGGCGGCCAGCAAATTCTCTGCGAAGATCCATCCGGAAACGTTATCGAAATCTTTCAGCCAGCAGGTTAAACCAAACATGACCGCACACAAAAGAATCCGCCCCTTCAACACCAAGGAAACCTATCCCGAGCAGAAGCTTGACAATGATCTCTGTCAGGCCGTTGTGGCGCGCGGCGCCATGGTGTTTGTGCGCGGGCAAGTCTCGCAGGATCTGGATAGCCGTGAGTCGCTTCACGTCGGTGATGCGGCGGCCCAGACCGCCAAAACCATGGCCAATATCAAGCTGCTGATGGAAGAGGCGGGCGGCCACTTGGACCACATCTGCCGCATTGTCGTCTATCTGACTGATATCCGTTACCGCCAGGATGTCTACCGCGAGATGGGCAAATGGCTGAAGGGCGTGTTTCCCTGCTCGACCGGCCTGGTCATCACGGCACTGGCCCGCCCCGAATGGGTCGTGGAAATCGAAGTGACGGCCGTCATTCCGGATTGATGCAATGACCTTTTCCATTGCCGGACGGTGCGCCAAATCCGGGGCCTTCGGGGTTGCCATCACCACCTCGTCGATTGCCGTGGGCGCCCGCTGCCCCCATGCCCGCGCCGGCGTCGGCGCAGTGGCTACCCAGAATGTGACCGACCCAAATCTGGGCCCGATGTTGCTTGATCTGATGTCTCAAGGTTTGAGCGCAAAGGATGCAATAGACAGGGTAATCGGTGACCGACCTTTCATCGAATACCGCCAGCTGACGGCTGTGGACGGCAAAGGCAATTCGGCGAGCTGGTCTGGCAAGCATATTCTGGGCAACCATGCCGTCTCCGAACAGCGCGAGTGCGTGGCGGCCGGAAACCTTCTGAAGTCGGCGGAACTGCCGAAGGTGATGACCGATTGTTTTGCAGATAACGCCTCCGAGCATCTTGCCGAGCGCCTGTTGCGCTCGTTGGAAGCCGGACTGACCTCGGGTGGCGAGGAGGGGCCGGTGCATTCCGCGGCATTGCTGGTCTACCATCAACAGGCCTTTCCCCTGGTCAGCCTCCGCGTCGATTGGGATGACCTGAATCCCATCCTGGTCCTGCGCAGGCTGTGGGAAGACTACCGCCCGCAAATGGGAGCCTATCTCCAGCGGGCCGTCGACCCCACGGCCGCACCCAGTTACGGCGTGCCCGGAGATCCGTGAAGCGGGACCTTCAATCGGGCAGCACTTCGGGATAGTCTCAAGTCATGCCGATGCCCTTTGCCTACCGCGGCGCCAGCGCGGATTTTGAAAAATTCATTGAAGATTTGCTGGCCATTTCGAGCCTTACGACGTCGAACCAGTGTTACACCCAAACCCGCTCGGTCTTTCTCGTTTTCCGCAGCCATGTGGAACCGCAGGTGGCCATTGACTTTGCCAACGCGTTGCCGCCGGTCTTGCGCGCGATCTTCATCGAGGACTGGAACCTCGCTTCTCCCGTGACGCCCATGCCCGGAAAGGAAAAACTCCTGGCCGAAGTGAAGGCCGTTCGCGAGGCCCATAATTTTTCAACCGATACAGCAATTGCCGAAGTTTCCCTTGCCCTGCGCCGGAACATGAATGAACTGGACTACAGCCTGATGCTGCAAAAACTGCCGGCCGAGGCCGCGCATTTCTGGAAAGTGGAGACGCCTGCTGCCTAGTCGGTCACGGAAAGCCGCTCGAGCAGGCGCGCCAGCATGGCATCGCAAAGGGCCAGTTGCTCTTCGCTGACATATTCGTCGGGCTTGTGGGCCACGGCGATATTGCCGGGGCCGCACACCACTGCGGGAATGCCAAGCTCCTGCTGGAACAATCCGCCCTCGGTACCAAATGTAATTTTGCCCGTCGAATTGCCGCCGGTAAGCGCCCGGACAAAATTGACCGCCTCGCTGTCAACCGGCGTGTTGAGGGCAGGGTAGCTTTGCAAGGTGGTGAATTCAAAGCGGGCTTTCGGAAAGACCTTCTGAAATCCCACCGCGATCTTTTCCGCCGCAGCTTGAATGCGGGTGAAGAGCGCCTTGCCATCATCTTCCGGCAGATAGCGGATTTCAAAATCAAAGCTGGCGAGATTGGGCACGATGTTCATGACTTCGCCGCCCGCCATCTTGCCCACATGGAGCG
>JBAVOA010000264.1:0-1692 GCA_049691635.1 Aestuariivirga sp.
ATGCCGATGAACACGCCGTCATTGCCGATGAAGCGGTTCCAGCCCTGGGCCACGCCCGCCTCGATGGCGATACGGGTTTTCTCGGTGCCCAGAAGTTTTTCCTTATAGGCCTTGGACTGCTTCTCGAAGAGCTCCATGGACGGCACTGAGACAACACGGGTTGGCATTCCGGCCTTGTCGAGGGTTGCCTTGGCTTCGATGGCGATTTCGACTTCGGAGCCGGAGGCAAAGATGACGGCTTTTGATTTCTTGGCCGATGGCGTGATTTCGTAGGCGCCTAATGCGCAAAGATTCTTGGCCGAATAGGCAAGGCGGGCGGGTTTCAGTTTCTGCCGGGTAAGCGCCAGTACACTTGGTCCCGTCGATGTCTGCAGGGCGAGTTGCCAGCATTCTGCCGTTTCAACCGCATCACAGGGGCGGAAGGTCAGGAGATTTGGCATCACCCGCAATGCAGCTAGATGTTCTACGGGCTGGTGGGTTGGGCCATCTTCGCCAAGGCCGATGGAATCATGGGTCATGACAAAAATCGAGCGTATGCGCATGAGGGCCGCGAGGCGAATGCTTGGCCGGCAGTAGTCGGTGAACACCAGGAAGGTGCCGCCGTAGGGAATAACGCCGCCATGCAGCGCCATGCCGTTCATGGCTGCGGCCATGCCATGCTCGCGAATGCCGTAATAGACATAGCGCGCGCCATAGTCGGCAGCGTTCAGGGCCTTCATGTCTTTTGACTTGGTGTTGTTTGAACCCGTGAGATCGGCCGAGCCGCCGATGGTTTCAGGCACGGCGGCGTTGATCACATCGAGGGCATTCTGCGATGAATTGCGCGTCGCGATCCAGGGAGCATTCTTGGCCAGTTCTTTTTTGTAGGTGGCGATGACCTCGTCAAAATTGGCTGGGAGGGCACCAGAAGTGATCCGCTTGAATTCAGCCCTGTTTGCAGAATTTGCCAGACGTTGTTCCCACGCGTTGCGGGCCGGCCTGCCGCGGGCACCAGCGGCGCGCCAGGCATTCAGAATGTCGCCGGGCACTACAAATGGCGGATAGTCCCAACCCAAGGCCTTGCGGGCTCCAGCAATTTCTTCGGCACCGAGCGGCGAGCCATGGGTGGCGGAGGTGCCCTGTTTGGTGGGCGCGCCAAAGCCGATGATGGTTTTGCAGGCAATCATGGTGGGCTTGCCGGAGGTTTGCGCGGCTTCAAGCGCTGCGGCAATTTCCATAGGATTGTGGCCGTCAACGCGGCTCACATTCCAGTTGGCGGAGGCGAATCGGGCGAGCTGATCGGTCGAATCAGACATGCTCACCTTGCCGTCGATGGAGATGCCGTTGTCATCCCAGAGAACAACCAGATGATTAAGTTTCAGGTGGCCAGCCAAGGTTATGGCCTCCTGGGAAATGCCTTCCATCAGGCAGCCGTCGCCCACCAGCACATAGGTCTTGTGATTGACGAGATCATTGCCGAAGCGGGCGGCGAGGTGGCGTTCGGCAATGGCAAAGCCCACGGCATTGGCAATGCCCTGTCCCAAGGGGCCCGTGGTGGTTTCAATGCCTTCGGCATGGCCGTATTCCGGGTGGCCAGCGGTCTTTGATCCCAACTGCCGGAAGTTTTTCAAGTCTTCCAGCGTCATGTCCTTGTAACCCGTCAAAAACAGCAGCGAATACAATAACATGGAGCCATGGCCGGCGGAGAGAATG
>JBAVOA010000265.1:0-3191 GCA_049691635.1 Aestuariivirga sp.
TGACCAGGCAGACATAGCCTCCAGGACGGACGACGCGGGTCAATTCCCTGATCGTTGCGGCTGGACGTTCAGTGGTTTCAATGCCCCAGGCGCAGGACACCAAATCAAAGCTGCCGTCAGCAAATGGAAGATGTTCCAAGCGCCCCAAAATCTTCTTCGCCGGGAGGTGCTCCGCCTGGCTCAGCATTTCAGGACAGGCATCGAGCAGTGTCAGGCTTATACGGTTGCCAGTTATCTTGATCAGGCGTGAAGCAAATGCACCCGTTCCGCAGGCAGCGTCGAGAATCTTCATTCCCGGGTTTACAAGGGAAAGAACAGAACCTTCAAACGCGCTTTGCCCGCCGGCACCTGCAAAGCGCAGGAACCGATTGTGCAAACGGTGATATTTGGCGGCGATGGCCCGATATGGGGGAATGCCAATGTCGCCTGTTGGCCACCCGGTCATCGCCGTACCATTTCCGGTCATTGGGTTTCACGTGGAGACGAATGTTCTGCGCCTGCAACGGGGAAATCAGGCTCTGGGACGAGCATTACTTCGCGCCTGTTGTGAGCAGAAGCTCATTTGGACCGATCCAGCCGCCCTCGCTGTTGTAGACGGCTAGCCTTTCTTCAATTTCGCTCCAGGCCTTGTCGCGCGCCGGCGCATCAAGCCGCTCCATGATCTGAAGCACAGGGGCTGCCGATCCGCGCACAAAATCAATGTAATGGCGCGCCGAGGAAAGCCGGAATGGCGCGTTCACCCTCGTTGTCACGCTCTCCCGGAAACCAGCTTGAGTGAACATCATTTCAAGCTCGCCGGGTCTACCCAGGCTCAAGAGGCTTCCTGCCCTGTAGGGGTCCATCGGTTCCAGGCCTGCATGCTTAAGTGCAGTTGACATGAGGATGGACAGGCAAGGATTGCTTTCCGCTCTCGAAAATACCACGGTGCAAAGCCGCCCGCCCGGTTTGAGCACACGGTATATTTCGCGCAACCCTTGAGGGGGATCGGGAAAAAACATCAGCCCCAGCCGGCACACAACGGCATCGAAAGCCGCATCGGGAGACGGCAGGTCTTCGCCATCGGCTGCAATTGTTTCGACATTCGTGAAGCCTGCCTGCCGCGCGTTGCGCTTGGCAAACTCCAGAATGCCCGGCGAAAGGTCCGTAGCCAGGACCGAACCTGAGGAACCCACGCGCGCCGCAATATCGACCGTCTGGTCGCCAGCCCCCGCAGCTACATCCAGAACCCGCATGCCCGGGCCAATACTTGCCATGTTCAACATGGCTTCGGTGACCGGGCCAAGCCAAGAATGAATGATATCGCCATTTTTGTTCCAGCCGGACGCCGCCTGGTCCCATTGCCCGGACATTGCCTGCTTGAACTTCAGGTGACCTGGAAAAGCTGACATTTTACCATGCTCCGCTGTTTTTGAGGCCGTCACCCCGCAAGAGGAAACGATTGGGCGGACCTTACAGAGCGGTCCGTCCGTGCGGCAGCAGTTTTTCTGGACGGGATATCTGCAAAGTTGCATAACCCTCCGATGATAGATTGGAACGACCTTCGCTACTTTCTGGCGGTTGCGCGGCAAGGCAGCACGCTTGCAGCGGCGCGATCAATATCCAAAAGCCAGTCCACGGTTCATCGCCGCCTCGGCGAACTTGAAGCCCAGATGGGACGCCCTTTGGTGAAACGCCATCCGACGGGTTACCAGCTAACCGCATTTGGAATTTCCATGCTACCATACGCCGAAGAAGTTGAAAGTGCGGTCGAGCTTTTCGAACAGCAGCAGGCATCGGTGGAGCGCGGCGAAGTGGGCGTTGTCAGGTTAACCTGTCCCGAACCCATCATGTCCATGATGACAAAGTCCGGTTTGCTTGACCGTTTTCATGCGCGCCACCCCAGTTTGCGGGTCGAATTCGTGTTGAGCGACAAGTATCTGGATATTGCCAAAGGTGATGCTGACGTTGCCCTGCGATCCGGCGATACCGAAGACGGGATTCTTGTCGGGCGCAAAATCGCCGATTCAAACTGGGCAATCTACGCGAGCAAGGCCTTTTTGGAAAAATACGGGAGGCCAGGCACAATCGACGATATCGTAAATTTTCCAATAGCCGGACTGGACGAGACGATGGCAAGTCACAGGCTTTCCCGATGGCTGGCTGGATTGGCGCCCCATGCCAAGGTCGCCTCGCGTAACAACTCAATGCTCGGAATGGTCCAGGCAATTCGTTCGGGCTTGGGCTTGGGTGCACTGCCTACCCCGCTTGGCGATGCCGAAGCAGATCTTGTTCGCATTCTTGGACCTGTCCCTGAGCTCACCCGCGCATGGCGCATCCTCGCCCATCCCGATGTCAGGAAAACACCGCGCATTTCGGCGTTCTTTGATTTCATCGCCAGCGAAACCGATGCGCTGAAACCAATCCTGACGGGTTGACTCCAACTCGGGTGTTGGGCACTGCTTCGGCTCAGAAGCGGAAATTCAAACTCGCCAGCAACTGAATTTCAAACCAACCTGCCACCCTGCTGCAGCCGCCATTGTGAAATGGCCGCCTTCGCATTAGGCTTGGGCAAACCGGAGTTTCACATGTCCCTCACCCTCGCCGTCGCCCAGAAGATTCTCACCGTAGCCTTGGCCCATGCCCGCACTGCCGGCTTCAAGCCGCTCAGTGTCGTGGTGCTTGATGCCCGCGGTGCGATCATCGCAGCGGCCAGCGAAGATGGAACAAGTCTCAAGCGCTTTGATGTCGCTTTCAACAAGGCGAATGGTGCCATCGCCTTCAACATCGGATCGCGCCGCCTTGGCGATATGGCGGTTGAGCGGCCGCATTTCATCTCATCTGCCACCCATGCGGTGGGCGGCCTCATTCCGGTGGCGGGCGGCGTGCTCATCAAGAGCGTGGAAGGAACTGTCATCGGTGTTGTCGGCGTTTCGGGCGATACCTCCGACAATGACGAAATTGCCGCCATCGCCGGCATCAAGGCCGCTGGCCTGGTGGCGGACGGCGGCTGAAACCCTGCTGACAGGCCCTGACAGGTCTGCCCTCTAAACGGGGTCCATGACCTACACGGAAAATCTCTGGCTCTATCTGGTTCTCCTCTTCGGCATCATCATTGTGCCGGGAATGGATTCGCTTTTTGTCATGGCCAATTCCCTGACCGGCGGCAAGCGCCTGGGCATGGCAGCGGTTTTCGGGATCATGCTGGGTGGGGC
>JBAVOA010000266.1:0-12273 GCA_049691635.1 Aestuariivirga sp.
GCAATCAGCAGGGGCAGGAATGGCCTGGTGTAGTGAAAGGCAAAGGCCAGCAGGGTGGGCTTGGGCTTATCGGCGCCAGCCTGCGGGAACGAATCGACGTAATTTTCGAGCCACGAGAAAAACCGGGAAATCATGGGTGGCTTATAGCGCCTTCGCTTTGCCCGGGTCAAAGCCGTGAAAGCCCATGAGCCGCCATAAACCGCGAAATATGGAGCCATATGAATCGGTTGCATGGGCTTGCTGCATTAATGGATGAGCTTTTGGGGATTTATCGCCTGAATTCGGGCAGGCCGTCATGCTAGAGGTTACCGAAATGCCTGCTTCCGCCCGCCTTATCCCGCTCATCATTGCTTCCGCCCTGTTCATGGAAAACATGGACTCCACGGTGATTGCCACGTCGCTTCCGGCCATTGCGGCGGACTTGGGCACGGACCCCATCGTGCTGAAGCTGGCCTTCACAACCTATCTGCTGAGTCTCACCATTTTCATTCCGATCAGCGGCTGGTGCGCCGACCGTTTCGGGGCGAAGCATGTGTTTCGCGTGGCCATCGCCGTCTTCATGCTGGGGTCCATCGCCTGCGGGGCCTCGCAATCGCTGGGCTGGCTCATTGCGTCTCGTGCCCTGCAGGGCCTGGGCGGGGCCATAATGGTGCCGGTGGGGCGCATCATCATCCTGCGCGAGGTTCCCAAATCACAGTTGGTGGATGCCCTCGCCTGGCTCACCATTCCGGCCCTTCTCGGCCCCCTGGTGGGACCGCCCATCGGCGGCTTTATCACCACCTTTTTCGACTGGCGCTGGATCTTCTGGATGAATGTTCCCATTGGACTGCTGGGAATTGCGGTGGCAACGCGGTTCATGCCGAACACGCCGCCGGAGGCCGTTCCGCCGGTTGATATCCCGGGATTCCTGCTCACGGCACTTGGCCTGTCCTCGCTGGTCTTCGGGTTTACGATTCTGGGGCGGGACCTGATCCCCAACTACGCCCTGTTGGCTCTCATTATTTTTGGCACCCTGTGTCTGGTGCTTTATGTGCGCCACGCCAGAACCGCGGAAAATCCCATTCTTGACCTCACCCTCCTGCGTATTTCCAGCTTTCGCGCCGGTGTGGTGGGTGGCAGTTTTTACCGCATTGGGGTTGGGGCCATACCGTTCCTGGTGCCGCTCATGTTTCAGATCGGCTTTGGCCTGACCGCCTTCCAGTCCGGCCTCCTCAGTTGCTGGGCGGCGGCGGGCGCCATTGCCATGAAATTCTCGACCGCGACGCTGCTCCGCCGCTTTGGCTTCCGGCGGTTGCTGATCGTCAATGGCATCGTGTCATGTCTCACCATCGCGTCCTATGGATTGCTCTCGGTTGCCACGCCTTTTGTGGTTATCTCATTTCTCCTGCTGGCCGGGGGCTTTCTGCGTTCCCTGCAGTTCACGGCGATGAATGCCTTGTCCTACGCGGACATTGACCGGCCCGATGCCAGCAAGGCCACCACCTTCTATACGGTGGCCCAGCAGCTTTCGCTTTCGGCAGGGGTGGCTGTGGCCGCGTTTGTCATCGAGGCAGCCCAAGCCGCGCGCGGAGAAACAACCATTACCGTGAATGATTTTTCGATCGCGTTCTTTGTTGTCGGGGGCCTTGCGATGTTTTCGGTTCTGCAATTCCGCGAGCTCGAGACCGGGGCGGGAGCCTCGGTTCTGGTCCGTGGGCCGGAACCGGCCGAAGGCCGCGCCGAAGTCTGAAACCTTTTCATTCCGGGTGCCGTTAATGCAGCAAGGGAGAATGCCATGAACCGCCGAAACGCTTTGAGATATGCCGGTTTCCTGAGCTTTGGCCTGATTGCGGCCAGCCGGATGGGCATTGCCCAGTCCTTTGAAATCACCAAGACCGAGGCGGCGTGGAAAGAGCTGCTGACGCCTGAGCAATATGCGGTGCTGCGCGAGGAAAATACGGAACCGCCAAACAGCAGCCCGCTGCTGGATGAGCACCGCAAGGGCACATTTGCCTGTGCGGGCTGCGACTTGCCGCTCTTTTCATCGGAGGCAAAATATGACAGCGGCACGGGCTGGCCGAGTTTCTTTCAGCCGCTCGCCAATGCCGTTGGTGAAAAAGAAGACAATACCCTGTTTGCCACGCGCACCGAAGTCCATTGCCGCCGCTGCGGCGGGCATCTGGGCCATGTCTTCAATGACGGACCGCAGCCCACGGGCTTGCGCTACTGCATGAATGGCCTGGCGCTGAAGTTCGTGCCGGCCACTGCGTGAGTGCGGTCAATTGTTGTATTTGCGCCAGAGCGCGCCCAGAATGTTTGAATAGTCGTCAGACCATACCGAGACGCCATTATCCGCCGGCTGTTTCCAGCCGAGCTCTTCGCTGAAGGCCGCGAGGGTTTCCGGCTTTCGGGCGAAAACCGCAACCATCGTAGACGCGGGATCGCCCAGCGTCTTCAATTTTTCGATTTGGATCCGGACTTTCATGCTGACGTTGGCATCGCGCCCCAAAGCCGCGACAACACTCTGCAGTTCGAGATGACGATTGGAAAAGTGAATGACCAAAAGGCCATCATCCCTGAGGCGCGACATATATAGCGACAATGCCTCGCGGGTCAGCAGGTGAATGGGGATCGTATCGGACGAGAATGCATCAATGAGCAAGTAGTCAAAAGTCGAACCCGGCAGTTCTGCAAGTGTCAGGCGCGCGTCACCCAGAATGATTTTTGCGTCTGGCGCACAGCTTGCGAGAAAGCCAAACTGCTTCGGGTCTTTGGCAATCTTTACGACGGACTGATCAATCTCGAAATAGGTCCAGCGGTCATCTTTCATGCCATTGCAGGATTGTGCGCCTGTCCCCAGGCCAACTACGGCAATATCCCGGCCGCCGGCAAGGGCCGGCAGCAATTGCAGGGTCTGGGCAAGGGCGCCCTTGGGATGATAGTAGGTGAGCGGCGAGATGGGGCCAGAATAATCGGTTCCATCCGGGTTTTTCACCCTGATCGCGCCATGCAGCGTTGTGCCATGTGATAGCACCCGGAACTGCCCGTTTTCCATCGAGAATATTTTGTGAACGCCAAAGAATGAGCGTTCGTAGGACGCGTTCTGAATACCGGGAGGCGACACCTCCAGAGCTATCAACGCCACGATAATGAGTGCAGCCCTTGCCAGCTGATGAACATACAAAGAAACGATTGCAATACTCAATACAGCGACGAGATATTTGCAGTAATTATTCGAACTGATAAATTCCTGGCCACGAAATAGATAGAGCCCCGCAGCCCCAATCAGCGCCAGGCCGAAGACCGGTAAAACCTCCTTCATGACTCCCCTCCGCGAGGCGCGGAGCACATCGGGATGGGCAAACATCACAAGGCTTATGAGAATGGGGTATTCCAGAATGCGATTAAAAATATAGGGCGCCAGCAAACCGGAGAAAATGCCGCCCAGAACTCCACCAAAAGACATCCACAAATAGAATTGCGTGAGATGCTCGACAGGTGGACGCCGGTTGTAGAGCCGCTGATGATACATCAGGGCCGCGGAAAAGAAGAACCCGAGATGGATCGCGCAATTTAGAACGATGTCGAATGGAAATACCCTGGATAAAATGACCAGCCCAGCCAGGATTGGGACGAGATGGTCAACAATTTTTGCGGGAACAAGCGGCTGATCCCGGAAGATCAGCACAAAAGTCAGCAGGTAAAGGGCGAGCGGAAACACCCACAGGAAGGGTGCGGGCGCTATGTCCGTGGAGATGTGAGCCGTGACGGCCACCAGCAGGGCTGATGGAATGAATGAGAGCCAGATGTACTCGCCGATCAAACTTTTCTTCGGCCCCGCAACGCTTTTGGGTTGCATGGAGCGCGCATCCCGGTTTGCACTTGTCATCTGCGTTATGTAGCCAGATGTCATGATCAAAAGGACAAGCACGACAAATCCCGCTGACCAGCCCACGGTTTGTTGCGACAGGCGCAATGTGGTTTCAAAGATCAGGGGATAGAGCAGGAGCGCTGCAAACGATCCCAGATTTGATGCGGCATAGAGGAAGTACGGATTGCCGGCATCCCTGTGCCGGGTGCGGGCAAACCATGCCTGCAGGAGCGGACCATTTCCGGCCACGGCAAAGAAGGGCAATCCAACAGAAAAAGTGAAAACGCCGATCAACCAAAGCGCCTGGCCTTGAGCAGGTGGTTTTCCCAGACCCGATGCAATGGAGATCGGCAAGGCAATGAAGGTTATCAGGAGAAGCCCGGCGTGAACATATATGGCTGTACGCGGAGAAAGGTACCGTGTCGACAGGTGCGCGTAGAGATAACCCATGAGCAGTACGGCCTGAAAGAATACCATTGCAACTGACCAAACGGCGGGAGAACCGCCGAGTTGCGGTAGTATCATTTTCGTGAACATGGGTTGGATTGCAAAAAGCAGAAAGGCGGAGGTGAAGATGGCCAAGGTGAAGACGGCGCGCGCGGTTTTGTTGAGAGCGTCAATGTTGGCCTGATTGGCCGGTTCGACTTCAGTTGCAAGTTGCATATACCGTTGCCTTCCATTGCTGAAAATGAAAGGTCTAGGGGGAGTTTATTAAGATGGGATTAACCTCAATAGGAGCCGGAATTCAGGAAACATCGTCCTAATGGGCCGCGGTTACAAAGCTATCCAGCACGCGTTTTTCGCCGGCCTTGTCGAAGTCGATGGTGAGCTTGTTGCCGTCAACCGTGGTGATGCGGCCATAGCCGAATTTCTGGTGGAAGATGCGGGTGCCTTTGGTGAGGGCCGGGTTCTCCTCGCCGTGGGTTACCATTTCGCCTTCGATGAATTTTGGCGTTGAACGCAGACCCTCGCCCTTGCTCCAGCGCTCCTGGGCGCGTTGCCAGCCGGGGGTCGCGTAGGTGTTGGTGAAGGGTTTTGTTTCATCAAAGCGGCTGGCGCCGTAGCCGCCCAAGCTGTGCCCACCGAAGGAATTGCTCATGGGGGCCACTTCAACAAATGCCTCCGGCAGCTCATCGACAAAGCGCGAGGGCAGGGCGTTCTGCCACATGTTATGGACGCGGCGGTTCTGGGCGAAGGAAATAAAGGCGCGGCGCTTGGCCCGCGTAATGCCGACATAGGCCAGGCGGCGTTCCTCCTCGAGCCCGGCCTTGCCTTTTTCATCAAGGGCGCGCTGGTGGGGAAACAGGCCTTCCTCCCAGCCGGGGAGAAACACGGTGCCGAATTCCAGTCCCTTGGCGGAATGCAGCGTCATGATGTTGACCTTGTCATCGGCATCGCTGCTGTCGCGGTCCATCACCAGGGCAATGTGTTCGAGGAAGCCCGTCATGTTTTCAAACTCACCCATGGAGCGCACGAGTTCCTTCAGGTTTTCAAGGCGGCCTTCAGCTTCGGGGCTTTTGTCATTCTGCCACATCTCGGTGTAGCCCGATTCATCGAGGATCATTTCGGCGAGGTCCGTGTGGGGCAGGCCCTGGAGAGCCTGACGCCAGCGGCTGAAACTTTCGAGCAGCAGACGCAGCGCGGTGCGCGTCTTGTTCGGCAGTTCGTCGGTCAGCGCGAGTTCCTCGGCGGCGCGGTAGAGGGACAGGCCGCGGGCCCGGGCAAATTCAAACATGCGCTTGATCGAGGTGTCGCCAATGCCGCGCTTGGGCACATTCACGATGCGCTCGAAGGCCAAATCGTTATCGGGCGAAGCCGTGACCTTCAGATAGGCCAGCGCATCCCTGATTTCGGCGCGTTCGTAGAAGCGGGGGCCGCCAATGACGCGGTAGGGCAGGCCCAAGGTAATGAAGCGGTCTTCAAAGGCGCGCATCTGGAAGGAGGCGCGCACCAGGATGGCCATGTCATTGAGCATCTCCTTCTTGCGTTGCAGGGCTTCGATGTCATCGCCAATGGCACGGGCTTCCTCGTCGCCATCCCAATGGCTGCGGACCGTGATGGGTTCGCCATCGTTCTTGTCGGTGCGCAGGGTCTTGCCGAGGCGGCTCTCGTTCTTGGCGATCAGGCCCGAGGCCGCGCCCAGGATATGCGGCGTGGAGCGATAGTTCCGCTCGAGCTTGATGATCTTGGCACCGGGGAAATCTTTTTCGAAGCGCAGGATGTTATCCACTTCGGCGCCGCGCCAGCCATAGATCGACTGGTCGTCGTCGCCCACGCAACAGATGTTCTTGTGGCCCTGGGCGAGCAGGCGAAGCCAGAGATATTGCGCCACGTTGGTGTCCTGGTATTCGTCCACAAGCATGTATTTGAAACGGTTCTGGTAGGTTTTCAGAACATCGGGGTGGGACTGGAAAATGCGCAGCACTTCGAGCAGCAGATCGCCGAAGTCGGCGGCATTCACCACCTTCAGGCGCTGCTGGTATTCGGCGTAAAGTTTTCCGCCGATGCCATTGGCAAAGCCGTGGGCCTCTCCGGCGGGCACTTTTTCCGGCACAAGGCCACGGTTTTTCCAACCGTCGATGAGGCTGGCAAGCTGGCGGGCAGGCCAACGCTTCTCATCAATGTCATGGGCCTGCAGGAGCTGCTTGAGCAAGCGGATCTGGTCATCCGTGTCGAGGATGGAAAAGCCGGATTTCAGCCCGGCCAATTCCGCGTGATTGCGCAGGATCTTGACGCCGATGGAGTGGAAGGTGCCGAGCCAGGTCATGCCCTCTACCATGCCGCCAATGAGGTGGCCGATGCGCTCCTTCATTTCGCGGGCCGCCTTGTTGGTGAAGGTGACGGCCAGCATCTGGTTGGGCCAGGCCTTGCCAGTCGCCAGGATATGGGCAAGCCGGGTGGTGAGCACACGGGTTTTTCCCGTGCCGGCGCCGGCCAGCACGAGCAACGGACCCTCGGTTGATTCCACCGCGTCGCGCTGCTCAGGATTCAGGCCCTTGAAATAGGCAGGTTCGCTGCCTGCCATGGCGCGCGCGGAAATGCTGGCCGTCGGCGGCGCATGGTCAATATCACTTGGTTCGGCAGTCATGGGGTCTCACGAATCCTTTGAGACCCCTTATAGCAAAAGTGCTCGGCGCTAGGCTGCTTTCTTATCGTCCACGCAGCGCAGGGCGAATTGGACGTTCCGCCAGGTTTCAGCGGTTTCCATGTCGCCGGACTTCTCGCACAGAATGGCGTGTTTGGCCGCTTCTGCCTCGGCTTTCGGGCCCTGGGCAAAAACAAGGGCTTCGGCAAACTGCAAATAACCAGCATGTGTTATCATTTTCGCCTCCATCATTCTTGATTGGGCTCAGGTATGGCTGCGGAATGCGACGACAATGTTACGGTTGTTAGGTTTTTCGGGGGATGCCGATTTTATGACCAACTTGTAATGGAATGGGGAGTTTTTTGTGGGCCGCGTGGGCAAATTTAATCTTCTCCAAGACATCAACTGGAAAGGGGGAGGATTTTTTGGTGGAAAGATCCACGTGCATCACGATGTTTTCGGTGACACAGGCCACCCAGCCTTCGTCGGCTTGGAACATCTGCTGGACATAGTGCAGGCGCTTGGCGTCATAATCGAGAAACTGGGTGGAAATCCGCACCCGGTCGTGCACGGTGATTTCATGCAAGTAGCTGATGTGGGCCTCAAGGGTAAAGTAGGAGTCTCCGGTTTTCTGAACATAGGCAGGGCCGAGGCCCACAAGGTCCAGGGCCACATCGGAATCCTTGTCGAACAGCACATTATAATAGGCCATGTTGAAATGGCCGTTATAGTCGATCCACTGGTTCTCGATGGCATAGGGTTCGCTTATTATGGGGGATGGAAAAACCATCGTAATTTTCTTCCCGTCTGCTAGTTTTGGGCCATGCTTACACGAGACCGCGCCAACAGCACAATTACCACCATTGCCGAAATCCGGGAATTTCTCGGCGAGCGGCTTTCAACCGCCGTGATCGTGCGCGAGCAGCACGGCAAGGACCAGACCTGGGCGGCGGGTGCGCCGCCCGATGCGGTGGCCTTCGTGCGCGATACGCAGGAAGTGCAGAAGATCGTCACGATCTGCGCCAGGCACCAGACTCCGGTCATTGCCTATGGCACCGGCACATCGCTGGAGGGCCATATCACCGCGCCGTTTGGCGGGATCACGGTTGACCTTTCCCAGATGAACAACATTCTATCGGTGAATGCGGCGGACCTTGATGCGCGGGTTGAGGCGGGGGTTACGCGCAAGAGCCTGAACACGCATTTGCGTGATCAGGGCCTGTTCTTCCCGATCGATCCAGGAGCCGACGCGAGCCTTGGGGGCATGGCGGCGACGCGGGCCTCGGGCACCAATGCGGTGCGCTATGGCACCATGCGGGAGAATGTGATGGGCTTGACAGCAGTTATGGCCAACGGCGAAACCATACGCACCGGAACGCGGGCCAAGAAATCCTCGGCGGGTTATGATCTCACCCGGCTTCTGGTGGGTTCGGAAGGTACCCTCGGGATCATTACGGAAGTGGGACTGAAGCTCTATGGCATACCGGAGGCGATGACGGCGGGAGTTTGCGCTTTTCCCAGCGTCGAAGCCGCCTGCGACGCCACCATCGAGACCATTCAGCTGGGCATTCCGGTGGCGCGGATTGAGCTGGTGGATGAGGAGCACGTGAAAGCGCTCAATGCCTATTCGAAGCTTGACCTGAAAATTGCGCCGACGCTGTTCCTGGAATTCCACGGGACGATTGCCTACGCCCGCGAGCAGATTGAAATGTTCCGGGAAATTGCAACCTCCCATGGTGCGGGAGCCTTTGAATGGGCGGAAAAGGAAGAGGACCGGCAGAAATTGTGGCAGGCCCGCCATGATGCTTTCTGGGCCACGCGGGCCATTGCGCCGGGCAAGCAGGATGTTTTTGCGACCGATGTCTGCGTGCCGATCTCGCGCCTCGCTGAATGCGTGACGTCAACGCAAGACGACTTGCGGAAGAATAATCTCTACGGCCCCATCATCGGGCATGTGGGCGACGGCAATTTCCATGTGGTGCTGTTCTGCGATCCTACCGACGCGGCGGAGGTCAGCCGCGTCAAGGGCTTCTATGAAAGGCTCATCCACCGCGCCATCGGCATGGAAGGCACCTGCACCGGCGAGCACGGAGTGGGGAGCGGCAAGATCAAATTTCTCGAGGCCGAACACGGCAAGGGGCTTGATGTCATGAAGCAGATCAAGCGGGCGCTCGATCCGCTCAACATCATGAACCCGGGTAAAATTCTGGCCTTGTGAGTTTGCGCGGACATCCTATTGTAAAGAACCATGAAGGTTTGGAAATCACCGGTCTTTTATTTTGGCATCGTGCTTGTGCTGGCCGTGTTTGGTGCGCTGCTGGCGCCCTATGTCGTCGATTGGGGCACTTACCGGTCGGGGCTTGAACGCTACGGTCAAAAACTCACAGGGCGGAAAGTGGAAATCGCCGGGCCTATTTCGGTGAAGCTCTTTCCCTGGCCAAGGCTATCAGCCCAAGACGTGCGAATCGCCAATCCTGAGGGGACGGAGGACAAGTGGATCGCCAGCGCTGACCAGGTGGTGGTCCGGATGAATCTGGGGGCCTTGCTCAATGCATCCATCCAGGTTGACAGCATCGTGATCGAGAATCCGACCGTCAAGCTCCGGCGCGCGGCTGACGGCAGCGGCAACTGGAATTTCAATCCGGCGGAGAACATCCGTAACAGCCGGTTGCTGGAACAGGTGAAGCTGGACCAGATTACGCTCAACGGCGGCACGCTGCAGTTGACCGATGACCGGCGCGCCACCCAAGCGGAACTGAGGAATATCAATGCCACCTTCGCTGCCCCCAGCCTGACCGGCCCGTGGCGCAGCGCGGGGAGTTTTGATTATGGCGTAATGCCTCTTGCATTCACGGCAAGCACGGGAGCCTGGGTGAATGATGAGCCTTTGGGGCTCGGCCTTCGCATTTCGCCGCGGGAGAATTCCGGTTATTCGTATTTTCTCGATGGCAAGAGCGGAGCTGGCCAGTTTGAGGGCACCCTGCGCATGGATCCAACACAGAGCCCGGATGGAAGGTCCGATACGGAAGGCCAGTTCCGTCCGGTCACCTTCAAGTCGAAGGTTGTTGGCAGTTTCGATCAGGTTTCCTTAAGCGAAATTGAAATCAGGCCCACAGGCGAAGCGGACCAGGGCACGCTGCTTTCGGGGGATGCAAGTTTCATTCTCGACAAGCAGATCACGGCTTCGGCCAGTCTTTCAGCACCGCGGGTTGACCTGGATGCGCTCGCTGGCGCCGGTTCGCGCCGCCTGTTGCGCGACGGTGGGGGACTTTCCCTGGTGAACAATCTCCTGGCGTCCCTGCCGGAGGCGGTGGACCTGCGGTCAACGATCAAGTTTTCCGCACTGAAAACTGGTGGCGAAATCCTCGATAATGTTCTGCTTGATTTCTCGGCCAATCGCAGTGCCCTGCGCCTTCACGAGCTCTCGGCCTCCTTGCCGGGACGGTCGCGCTCGCGCTTCGAGGGCGTGTTTTTCCCGGGCACACAATATGCGGAACTTGCCGGCAAACTCGAAGTCAGCACCCCCGATGCCCGGCAGCTGTCCCAGTGGCTGTGGCCCGAGAGCAAGGGTGAGATTGCGCGGACATGGACAGGCCTGCGCGGACGCCTGGATGCGAAGGCGGATGTTGCGCTTACCGCTTCAAAGCTCGAACTGCAGAATATCCAGTATCAGCTGGATGGCGCGCCCGGCACGGCACGGCTTGCCGTGCTGGTCAATGGCGAACGCCCGATCATTGACCTGCGCCTGGACATGCAAACTGCCGACATCGACAGTTATGTTCCCAACGGCCTTTCGGCGCTTTCGTCAGACGGTGCGGCGAGTTGGACCAGCATCATCACGAATTTTGTCGAAGAGCAGGTCAAGCGGGATCTTCGCCTCACCTTCCAGGCCGGTGTCCTCAGGCTCAACGGCGTCGAAGCTTCCGATGTTGCGGTGGACATGGAGACGACCGTCAAAGGCTTCGATCTCAAGACGATTGAAGCGGGTTCCGTTGGCGGCGCCAAGCTCAGCGTGTCCGGGGTCGTGCTCAGCACGCCAGACGGCCCCGATGGAGAAGTGGGAATTTCCCTCACTGCCGAAGATCCGCGGGAGCTGCTGCGGCTTACAGGGCTGCTTCCGCGCGACAAGGATCCGCACTGGTCGTCGGTGCTTGGCAAGACTGACCTGAAGATCAACCTGCAGGCCAAACCTTCGGCCGAGGCGCCCACCACGCACTATGATGTCAATGGCAAGGTTGGCGAGCTGACCATCGCTTCCAACGGCAGCTTCACGATGGCTGCCGGCATGGCGGGCACAAGTCTCGAGGGTGTCACGGAGATATCAAGCCCATCAAGTGCGACGATGTTCAACCTGTTTGGCGGCGCCGTCGAAACACAGGATGCGATTCCGGCGCGGGCCGTTCTGACAGCCGGCGGGGTGCTCCAAGACAGATTTGAGGTCGATCTGCAAAGCGATATCTACCATTCAACGGCGCAATACCGCGGAACGGTCAATCCGGATCCAGATAAGCTCATCCTCGACGGAAACCTTACCGTGCAGAGTCCCCAGGCACTGGAGCTGCTGGCCGCGCTGAAAATCCCGGCCCTCGCCAATGCCGGCGGGCCACTGTCCCTTGCCGCCAAGGTCAGCTCGAATGGAACCCTGCAGTCCTTCACCGGGATTGAGGCCAAGCTTGCCGACCTGACAATTTCCGGCACGGCGGCGCTGGAGAATCTTGAACGCGTGAGCGCGGATTTCTCGGTCAATGACGTTTCCCTCCTGAAGGTGGTGGCACCCACTTTCCTGCCGTGGAACGGGCATGCCGCAAGCCTGGAAGAGACATTCGCCAAGTCCTTGCCCTTTGGATTGACGGGCGAAATCTGGGTGCGGCCGAAGTCGCTTGAGATCTATCCCGGCCTGGTGGTTGGCGACGCGCAAATCGGCATCACCGCATCGGCCGACGAAACCCGTCTGGCGGCCTATGCCGCAACCGACGAGGGTGTGAAGATTGCCATCGAGATTGCCTCGACCCATGCTGATGACGGGCAGAAGATCTCCGGGCTCCTGAATGTGCCCATTGATGTTGCCCGGCATCTCAAGACAGCCGACGGATCGCCGGTTGCCTCGGGATTGGCCAATGTCGATGTCAAGTTTGAAGGCGCGGGAAGAAGCCCCGGCGGGGTGTTGGCAACCCTCAACGGCAAGGGAACTTTTTCTTTCGTTGACGGTAAATTGCTCAACATATCGCCCATGAATTTTTCCCGGTTGATCCTGTCAGCCCAGGGGGCGGATGGATTGAAGTCGGCATTTGATGGCCTGCACAGCGGTGACGGCATCAAGCTCGGAGCCGTTTTTGGT
>JBAVOA010000267.1:0-1989 GCA_049691635.1 Aestuariivirga sp.
GTTCATCAGCAGCGACGTCAAAAGACTAAGCGACAGGTAGACGAACATCCACATACTGACGATTTCAATGGCCTTGCCGGTCTGGTTCAGCACCGTGCCGCCGGTGGCCACAAGATCAGGATAGCCAATGGCCACGGCAAGCGAAGAATTTTTGGTGAGGCTCAAGTAAGTCGAAGCCAGTGGCGGAATGACGACCCGCATGGCCTGTGGAACAACAACAAGCCGCAGCGTACTGGCATTGCGAAGTCCCAGTGCATGGGAAGCTTCCGTCTGCCCATGGCTGACCGATTGCACGCCGGCCCGCACCGCCTCCGCGATAAAGGTTCCGGTATAAATCGACAGGGCCAGGAACATGGCGATCAGTTCCGGAATAACGGTATAGCCTCCGGAAAAATTGAAAACGGTTTTGTGCGGAATATCCCAGCTCAGCGGAAATCCGGCAAGTGCCAGTCCCAACAGGGGGAGCAGGACAAGAAGCGCCAACGAGGTCAAGAAGACGGGGAAAGGCTGGCCCGTGGCTGCCTGCCGGATGCGCGCCCAGCGGCGCACCAAATAGCCCACCACGATAGCAGCCAGTAATCCCAGGCCGCCAAGCCACGCCATGTCGCCGAACTCCGGTCTTGGCAACATCAGACCGCGGTTGGAGATAAAAAACAGTCCCAAAGGATTTGGCGCCACTTTCTGATCGGGCAGGAACTGGATGACGAACTTGTACCAGATGAAGATCTGCAGCAGCAGCGGGATATTACGGAAAAAATCAATGTAAACAGTGGCAATGCGGGCAGCCAGCCAGTTCTTCGAAAGCCGCATGATGCCCATCACAAATCCGATCACCGTGGCGCCGATGATCCCCAGGACTGAAATCAATATGGTGTTGAGAAATCCGACATAGAGCGCCATGCCGTAATTCGATGAACTGGAATAAGGCACGAGTTGCTGGATGATATCGAAGCCCGCTGTTTTTGACAGGAAGCCAAAGCCCAGGTCCTTGTTCAGCCTCTGCAGATTGGCAATCGTGTTCTGCACGATTTCCCAGGCCAGGAAAGTCAATACCGCGACAAGTAAAACCTGGAAGAAAATGCCGCGAAGGCGCGGGTCATTCCAGATTGAAACCCTGGGAATATCTCGTATGTCGTCCGCAACAGTCATTCTGCGTCCCCCTCACGGCCATCGCTGGCCAATCCCCATGTCACCGCCGGTTTTCCGGTCTTGTTGCAGCAGAAAGGAAAAGGAGCCCGGCGCAGTGCCGGACTCCCTGGTTTTGGGCTAGCGGATTGGCGGTGCGTATTGCAGGCCGCCTTGGTTCCATAACGCGTTTTTACCGCGCGCAATTTTCAGCGGTGTGTTCAAGCCCACATTGCGCTCGAAGATTTCGCCATAGTTGCCAACGCCCTTGACGATCTGGACAATCCATTCTTCGCCAAGACCGATGCCCGTACCGAAGCCGGCCGCTGATCCGTCGGCATTCTTCACGCCGAGGATGCGCTGGATTTCAGGATTGGTCGAAGCCTTCATTTCGTCAACATTCGCCTGGGTGATGCCGAATTCTTCGGTGGTCAGCAGCGCGTAATAGGTCCACTTAATCACGTTAAACCAGGCATCGTCACCCTGGCGTACAACCGGACCCAATGGTTCCTTGGAGATGATTTCGGGAAGAACGATATGATCTTCCGGATTCTTGAGCTGCAAGCGCTCGGCATAAAGGCCGGACTGGTCGGTCGTGAAGATGTCGCAACGGCCTTCATCGTAAGCCTGGCGGACTTGATTGGCGTCTTCGATGGCCACAACCTGATACTTCATGTTGTTAGCCTTGAAGTAGTCGGCCAGGTTCAATTCCGTCGTGGTACCCGTGTTGGTGCACACTGTTGCGCCATCCAGCTTGAGCGCTGAGTCAATGCCAAGCGACTTCTTCACCATGAAGCCCTGGCCATCATAATACATGACGCCGGCGAATTTGAGGCCAAGCGAGGTATCGCGGCTCATCGTCCA
>JBAVOA010000268.1:0-2279 GCA_049691635.1 Aestuariivirga sp.
GTATTGGTCAGACGATCGGCCATGCGATTGGCGGCATCTTCGGCGGCGTCCTTGGCCCAGTTGCGGCTCTGCTCGATACTGTCGAACAGCTGGTTGATGGCGCGTTCAATTGTTTCAAGATGGCCAAGCTGGTGTTCGGTCTGGCCGACCCGATCGGCCACTTCGGATATTTTTTGCTCAAGGGCAAACTGGGCCTGTCCATCGCCCTGCTGCTGCATAGCTTCCAAGAGGCGATGATCAAGTTCCGCCATGCGCCGTTCAAGATCGCCCAGCGGGGGATTGTTGCGGGCCGTTTGCTGGCTCACTTCCAGACGCTGGGTAATATCCACAAGACGCCGGTCCATGTCGGCCAGAGGCCGCATATCCGGACCTTGGGCAACCTTGCTTGAAAGCTGCTCGAGGGCAATACGGAGCGCATGCACGTCGCGTTCCGAGGCGGTATCGGCGCGGGCGCTGTCGATGCGCTGATTGAGGGTTCCCACCTCGGCGCGCAACCTTTGCATTTCCGCATTGGTGCTTCCGCCCTGGCCTGAAAATGCGGTTTGTGCCTCCTTCAACAGGCTGAGGATGCGTTTCTCAATTTCGCGCAGCTCGGCCTGCGAGGTTTGGACCGCGGCGGTTTGCGCCTTAGAGGCGAGAAGTTCGGCGGATTCGCGAACGGTTTCGATTCTTTCCGCCAGATGGGAAAGCTCCTTGTGCAGGACCTCAGAGAGGCCTTCGTCGGATTTGCTTTCGCTGCGCTCCACCCGGCTGGCAAGTTCGCTCAAGCGGGATTCCAGGCTGGTGAAGGCCGGAGCCGACTGCAAGATCTGTTCGCTGCTCGACGATGTTGCGCGCTGGGCCATGTCGGCCATGCGGTCCTGCATGGTTTTCAGGGTGTCGCGGGTGCGGCGCTCGCTGATCTCGATGTGCTCGACAATGTTGCGAACCGCGACTTCAAGCGACTTGAAGGCTGCCGGCTCCTCGGGCTTGGCCAGGGTCGGCATCTTTGCGGTCTGGAGAACCTGCCGGCTCAGGACGGCGAGGCGCTCGTTGACAGCGGTGAAGGCTTCAACCGTCTGGCGTTCATTGCTCTCGATGCGGTTGAGGATCTTCGCGAGATTTTCCTCATCCTCCAGCCGTGTCTCGGAGACATAGCTTGCCGGGGCGGTATTCTGCTCACGGCGCGCAATGCGCGACAGTTGCTCGGCGATGTCTTCGAGCCGGATCGAGGTTTCGGCGCGGGCCGGAGTAGGACGGTAGTGGCGCGCCGCTGGGAGGGACTCCGCTTCTTCTGCTGAATCCAGAATTTTGGAGTTAAGCCATTCGCCAAGGGTCATGCCGGACCGGCGAGCTGCTTCCTTTGCAGCTTCGCGCGTTTCCGGCTCAATGCCCTTTACACTCCACGGAATTCCCGGTTTCATTCGCTCTTCCATTTTTACGCAGCCGAGGATTCGTCCTGTGTCCAGAAAAACGAATCTCACGCGCCTGAATTCTTGCCTTCCCTAGAAGTTAACGTTTTTGGTAAAGATTCAGTTAAGTAACTTTTTTTTCTTGTATTTTTCGCTTACCGCCCTTCAGCAACTGGATTCAAAGTGCCCCATTCATCCGCCCTTGCCTTTCTCGGAAATCCCCTCGACCGTTGCGCCAATCACCGAACAGATGAAGAATGGCTGGGCAATCTCCGCCGGCAGGCTTCAACCCGCCATGTCCATCTGAACGGCGACAAGACCGTTATCAGCGATGGGAAACTGCAGATTTTCGATCGGGAAAACGCAACCGAATGCGTGCTTCTTGGCGTCGACGGGGATGGTTCAGGCTGGTTTGCGAGCGCCTCAAAGACCGAAGAGAACCTGATGGATATGCGCGGCCTTGCGGTGGCCGGGCTGCTGCCCCAGGGGGAACTTGCCATTCTGGCGCAGGCCCGTTCGCTGCTTTTCTGGCATGAACGGCATGGGTTCTGCGCCAATTGCGGGCAGCGCACCGAAATGCGGGATGCGGGCTACCGGCGCCATTGCGCGGCTTGTGTCACCGACCACTTCCCGCGCACGGACCCCGTCGTCATTATGGCGGTGCGACATGGCAGCCGCATGCTCCTGGGGCGGCAGAGCGCCTGGCCGGAAGGGATGTATTCCACCCTTGCGGGCTTCATGGAGCCGGGCGAGACGATTGAAGAGGCGGCGCGGCGAGAGGTTTTCGAGGAAGCCGGCATACGCGTCGGCGACATCCGGTTTCACCTGAACCAGCCATGGCCTTTCCCTTCGAGCCTGATGATCGGGCTGATCGGCGAGGCTCTTACC
>JBAVOA010000269.1:0-2680 GCA_049691635.1 Aestuariivirga sp.
CGATGAAGCGGTGCTCAATATCTTCAATTGGGTGGATTATATCGGCGAAACCACCGTTGAAGACTTCCAGTCGGTGACCGGCATCCAAGTCACCTACGACGTTTATGATTCAACCGAAGCCATGGAAGCCAAGATGCTTGCCGGCAGTTCCGGCTTCGATCTGGTCTTGCAATCCGGAACAAGCCTGGAGCGTTTTCTGGAGGCCAAGGTCTATCAGCCGCTGGACCGGTCCAAATTGACGAATTGGGGAAACCTCGATCCCGTTACCCTGAAAACAAATGAAGGCTGGGACCCCGGCAACAAATTTGGCGTTCCCTATATGTGGGGCACTGTGGGGCTGACCTTCAATTTGGATATGGTAAAGGAGCGCCTCCCCGATGCGGATTTGACCAGTCTCGACATTCTCTTCAAGCCAGAGAACGCGGCCAAGCTGGCCGATTGCGGCATCTCCATCCTGGAGAGCCCGACCGACGTTATACCAATGACGCTCGCCTATCTGGGACTTGATCCTAACACGACAAACCCGGCCGATTTTGACGCGGTGGTCAAAGCCTTTGCGCCCATCCGCCAGTATATTCGTGCCTTTGATGCCTCCAACTATTTGAACGCCATTCCCAACAAGGAACTTTGCGTGATCAACAATTGGTCCGGTGACTACGCCACCGCCAATGCCCGGGCCAAGGAAGCAGGGATCGAGCTCAATCTTGCCTACTATGTACCAAAAACCGGTTCGCCTGCCTGGTTTGATCTCTGGTGCATTCCCGCTGACGCCAAGCATGTTGATAATGCCCACAAGTTCATCAACTATTTGCTCGAGCCCGAAGTCATCGCGAAGTGCACGGATTACACCAACTATGCCAACGCAAACAGTGCGGCCAACAAGTTTGTGAATCCCGAAATTCTCGCCAATCCTGCCATCTATCCAAGCGAAGACGTGAGAAAGCACCTGTGGACCACAAAAACATCGAGCTCTGAAATAGACAGGGCCCGCACCCGGGCCTGGAGCACGATCAAGACAGGCTCACCATCTTGATACCAGCAAAGCCCGGCATCTTGCCGGGCTGATTTTTTGGGGACGCATAATGGCTATCGAGAATACTGGAAAAGCCTGGGCAGATCCCGCCGCCGAGCCCTTCATACGCATTGAAAACGTAACGAAGAAGTTCAATGATTTCGTCGCCGTGGACAAGGTGAGCCTTGATATCTACAAGGGCGAACTTTTCTCTCTTCTCGGTGGTTCTGGCTGCGGCAAGACCACCCTGCTACGCATGCTGTCGGGATTTGAAACTCCCTCGGAAGGCCGCGTCTGGATTGACGGCCAGGACATGAGCAATGTTCCACCCTACGAGCGGCCCGTGAACATGATGTTTCAATCCTATGCCCTGTTTCCCCACATGACCGTGGAGCAAAATGTGGGCTACGGCCTCAAGCACGAGAAGTTGACCGACGTCCAGCGCAAGGATCGCGTCAAGCATATGCTCGATCTGGTCAAGCTTTCGCAATTTGCCGGGCGGAAACCCCATCAACTGTCCGGCGGCCAGCGCCAGCGCGTGGCCTTGGCCCGGGCTCTGGCCAAGCAGCCCAAAGTCTTGCTGCTTGATGAACCGCTCGGTGCCCTCGACAAGAAGCTGCGTGAACACACGCAGTTCGAGATCATGAACATCCAGGAGAAGACCGGTATCACCTTTGTCGTCGTAACCCATGACCAGGAGGAGGCGATGACCCTGTCCACCCGTATTGCCGTCATGGACAAGGGCGTCATCCGTCAGACCGGCACGCCCACTGATATCTATGAATTTCCGAAAACCAAGTTCGTGGCCGACTTCATTGGTTCGATCAATCAGTTTGCCGGAACCGTAAAATCTGTCACCAGGGACAAGGCCATTGTTGCCTGTGCCGATTGGGCCGGCGAAGTCATTGTGGACCGTGAAACCACGGTTGACGTTGGCGACAATGTTTTCGTGGCAATCCGCCCGGAGAAAATCTCGATTGACAAGAGTGAACCCGCCAACGGCATCAATGCCGTTGAAGGCAAGGTTCTGGATCTTGGTTATTTTGGCAAGGATTCCCTTTACCGCGTGAAACTTCCTTCATCCGCCCTGGTCCGGGTTAACCGCGTGAATGATCAGCGTGGGCGTGAAAGCGAGCGCGTTGCCCAGTGGGAAGACAAGGTCTGGCTTTCCTTTGAGCCCTCCGCCGCAATCCTCTTTAAGGACTAGCAGATGGCCGGCATCGCTCCACACACCTCTGCACCAGCGCCGCAGGAACTTGAATTGCCCGGCGCCAAGAGTGGTTTTCGCAATTGGCTCAATCGCAATGCCTGGCGCGATATCATCATTGCGACGCCCTACGTCTGGCTCGTCCTCTTCTTCGTTGTGCCGTTCTTTATCATTATTGCCATGAGTTTGGCCGAGTCAGTGATTGCCCAGCCGCCGTTCAGGTTCGCCGATGCCTGGCCTTATGTCACCCTTGACAATTTTGCCCGGCTTTTTTCCGACCAGGTTTATCTCCGGGGCTATCTTACGTCCCTTCGCAACGCGCTTGTTGCAACCGGCCTGTGCCTGATCCTGGGTTATCCCATGGCGCTTGGCATCGCCCGCGCCAAGGGCGTATGGCGCAATATTTTGCTGTTGCTGGTCATCCTGCCGTTCTGGACTTCGTTCCTGCTGCGCGTCTATGC
>JBAVOA010000270.1:0-8079 GCA_049691635.1 Aestuariivirga sp.
GAACGATTCGGGAAATGACGGTAACCTCCCAAGCGTAACAAACTCAAAGGGCGGGTCTTGGACCCGCCTTTTTTTTGAGGTTTACCCCTTTCTCTCAAGTCATTTGACTTTCGCCGGAAAAGTCCTATTTTCCGGCTCAATCAGCGCGCCCCAGGATGTGGCGAAAAAGCCCCGGGCGCTCATTCATATTAATCGCCAGAACGGTCTTTCAACCCTAGATGAATTTCTCCGACCTCGGACTCAGTCCAAAAGTACTCGAAGCCATTACAGCTGCCGGATATACCACCCCCACAACCATTCAGGCCGAAGCCATTCCCCATGCGCTGATGCGCAAGGACGTGCTGGGCCTGGCGCAAACGGGCTCGGGCAAAACCGCGGCCTTTGTGCTGCCCATGTTAACCCTGCTGGAAAAGGGCCGGGCCAAGGCCCGCATGCCGCGCACCCTCATCCTGGAACCGACGCGCGAACTGGCGGCGCAGGTTCACGAAGCTTTCGAGACACTTGGAAAACAGCACAAGCTGACCGTTGCCCTGCTCATTGGTGGGGTGGCCTTCGAACCGCAAGCCGTCAAGATCAATCGCGGAGCTGACGTTGTGATTGCCACGCCGGGACGCCTGCTCGACCACATGGAGCGCGGCGGGCTGCTGCTTACCGGCATCGAGATGCTGGTGATCGACGAGGCCGACCGGATGCTCGACATGGGCTTCATTCCCGACATTGAAAAAATCTGCAAGCTCCTGCCCTTCACCCGGCAGACGATGTTTTTCTCGGCCACCATGCCGCCGGAAATCCACCGGCTCACCACGCAATTCCTGCATAACCCGGTGCGCATCGAGGCCAGCGCGCCAAGTTCCACGGCGGCGAGCATCGAGCAGCACCTGGTGAAGGTGCCCCATGAGGCGGCGGCCAAGCGCGACGCGCTGCGCAACCTTTTGCGCACCCAGACCGAGGTGAAGAACGGCATTGTATTCGCCAACCGCAAGACCACCGTGGCGCTTCTTGAAAAATCCCTGCGCAAGCATGGCTTCAGTGTTGGCGCGCTGCACGGCGACATGGACCAGTCGGCGCGGCTGAAGATGCTGGCCGCCTTCCGCAACAATGAGGTGACCTATCTGATTGCTTCGGACGTTGCGGCGCGCGGACTTGATATTCCGGAAGTGAGCCATGTGTTCAACTTCGATGTGCCGATCCATGCGGAAGATTACGTTCACCGGGTTGGCCGCACGGGCCGGGCGGGCCGTGAAGGCCACGCCTTCACCATGGTGACCCGCGAGGAAGCAAAGCATCTCCGCGCCATCGAGGCCTTGATAAAAAAAGAAATCCCCTACTTCGACATCGGCACGGTGGAAGACAGCGATGATGCTCCCGTGAAGGAAGCCCGGAGCCCACGCGGTGGACGAAAACCAAGTTCGCGCCGGGAAAAGCCTGAGGCTGCCAAGCCGGTGATCGAAGCAAAGGCAGAAGTTCAGCCTGAAGTTGCCAGGCCGCCGCGCAATCCACCGCCGGAGCCACGGCGCGCGGCACCGGAACAGCGCCGGCACCAACCTGAACACCGCCGGGCGAGCCCTGCGCGCGAACTGGAAGATGCGCCCGAATCAGGCGGCTTCCACAAAGGCAACATGCCGGCATTCCTGCTGCGGAAGTAGTTTGCGGCGCAAAGAGGTTTCGCGTTAGTCTGGACGCTCATCGCGAGAGGACGCCCCGCATGAACCCGAATGACAATCGCCTGGGCATGGACCGTGCTATTTCGCGGCGTGACTTTCTCAATGGTACGGCGCTGGCGGTTGGAAGTTTGGCATTCCGTGGACGTGCCGGAGCTGCTGAAACAAGCAATCCCCGGCGCTGAAGGGCCTGCGCGGCCAGCATGAAGGCTCCTATGAAGTCATGCACGCCATTCGCGACAAGAACTTTTGGGACTAGGCGGGGGGAGGCCGTCTGGAAATCGCCAATTCCGATGCGGGGGCCTACGCCTATGCCCATTCGGCAATCGACCAGGCCGCGCGGGCCGTGCGGGAATTGCTGGGAGCGCCAGAAGATGCGCCAGCCTTTGCGGATTTCCCAGGACCACCAAGGGACATGCTGGAGTTCTAAAATAAATTCTTATATTGTGAAAATAGTCCTTGACAAGCGTACGGTCAATCGGCTATGAACGGCTATTCTCCAGAATTGGGCATCGGGAACATGGGCGAAGGCTTTTCACGGAAAGCGACGCCTAAATCCAATGGGTCACTGCGGCATTGCGCCGGATACCATGGTACAACATGTCACCAGATGACGATCAAACCAGCCACACCCTGCCGTAGGGTGGAACCTGGAGCTGGTCCTTCGGGGTGAGTACCTTGGCATCGCTCAGGGCGTCGTGGAATTTTGCGATCCCCTGCCCGCGCGCGAAGGCTGCCGGCACATTTTGCCAGAGTTCGCTGAAATTGAAGATGGCGAGCAGCTGGCCTTCGTCGCTCTCGCGCAGGAAGGCGAAGATTGACGGGTTGCCGGGTTCCAGGATTTTTGTGGGATTGCCGGCGGCGAGATGGCCAAGGGCTTTTCGGCGGCGGATGATGTGTTTGGTGCCGTCCAATAGTTTTGACTGGGAAGCGCCCGGCTTGGCCCAGTTCATTTTGGGCCGGTGCATCCAGCGATTGTCGTGGGCGTGGGCGGGGTCCCCGGCGAAATTGTAATCATTGGTGAGGCCGATCTCGTCGCCCATGTAGAGCAAGGGCAGGCCGCCGAAGGAGGCGATCAAAGCCAGCCCCATCAGCATGCGGTCAATGGCCGTGGCAATCTCGGCTTCGGTTTGGGCAGATTCCAGACCGGCGAGACTGGCAAAGGTGCCGCTGTTGCGCCGGTCTCCGGTTTCGGGGTTTTCCTGGAAGATGCCGCCGCGCGCAAAGGAGCCGGGATGTTTTCCGGAGTAGAAATCGGCCAAAAACTTGCGGTGGCCGGGGCCGGAGACATGGGGAATGGCGGCGCCGTCCTCCTCGGTGATCGCCCAGCCGATGTCATCATGGCAGCGGATGTAGGTGGCCCAGCAGGCATTGCGGAAACTTTCCGGGAAGTGGGTTTTCAGCGTGTGGGTCATCAGGGCGGTCTGGCGGCTGGCCAGCGACGACCAGAAATGCACCATGAGATTATTATGATAGGCGAGATTGGCCTCCCTGCCCCGGTGGGTTCCCACGCCGAGGTAAGGCACGAGATCGCGCGGCGCCACGATGGCTTCGGCCTTGTGGATGAGGCCGGGTGCCGCGATGCGGGTGGCGGCGCGGAGGGCCTGCAGCAGGTCATGGACCTGCGGCAGGTTCTGGCAGTTGGTTCCGAGCTGCTTCCACATGAAGGCCACGGCATCGAGCCTCAAGCAATCCACACCCTTGTTGGCAAGATTGAGCATGATGCCCACGATCTCGAGAAAGACTTCCGGGTTCGCCCAGTTCAAATCCCACTGGTGTTCATTGAAGGTGGTCCAGACGTATTTCCTGAAATCGGGATAGAAAGTGAAATTTCCCGGCGCATCATTGGGGAAAACTTCAACGAGGGTTTTCTCATATTCGAGCGTTTTCTTCTCGTCATCGAACATGTGGTAGTAGGCCTGATATTTCCTGTCGCCGGCGCGGGCCTTCTGTGCCCACTCATGCTCCTTGGCGGTGTGATTGAGCACGAGATCTACGCAGACACTCATGCCTTTGTGGCGGAGCGTCTTGGACACCTTTTCAAAATCGGCCATGGTGCCGAGCTCGGGATTGATGGCGCGGTAATCCATGACGGAGTAGCCGCCATCATTGTCGCCTGGCCGTGGCTTGAGACAGGGCATGAAATGGACATAGGTGACGCCGAGGTTTTCGAGATAGTCAATGTGGTCCAACACGCCCGTGAAGCTTCCGCCGAAACGGTCGACGTAGAAGACATAGCCCACCATGGTCTCCGAGAGGAACCAATCGGGGTTCAGGTCGCGCTGCAGGTCGAGGTCTTTCAGTTCGGCGGCGCGCTCGCTCCAGCGGGCCAGCAGGAGGTCCTTCAGCCGCGCTTCAAATCCGGGTTTTGCGCCATAGAGCAGTTCCAGAGGCTGGAAAAGGTCCGCGTGGCTGCGCCGCCAGCGGAGGTCGAAGAGACGCCGATCTGCCTGCGACAAGGCCATGCATGAAACCCCGGTTTCGATGCCACCGGAATGCCACAACTGGAGAAATTTTCCAGCCTATTTCCTGGATTTCTTTCGCGCTGCGGCCTTCAGGGCCACGCCATAGGCTGCGCGGCACCATTCCGCCATTTCATCGGCGGCATCGAGGCAGCGTTCCGGCGCGCGCCAGTAGTTCATTTCCATGAGCTTGCCGCCCTTAGCTTTATAGGTGAATTGCGCAAGGCCCTCGGCCTCGAAGGCGGTTCTGGTTGTTTCATCGGCTTTAAAGTAAAGCACATCGTCGTCGATCAAGGCGAACATCTGGCCATCACGCATGACCCCTGCGCCGCCGAACATGGCGCGGATGGTGACGGGGCCAAAGCCCGCCATGTGTTCAATGAGGAATTCCTTGAAGCCCGCGCTGACGCTCACGCCGTGACTTCCGCCTGTTTCAGCTGGACGCTTTCGCCACAGCCGCAAGCCGAGGTCTGGTTGGGGTTGTTGAAGGTGAAGCCGGATTTCAGCGCCGAGGTCTGGTAGTCCATTTCGGTGCCGAGGAGGAAGAGGATGGCTTTCGGATCGATCAGGACCTTCACGCCCTTCTCTTCGATCACTTCATCGAAGGGCTGCTTTTCGGTGGCCCAGTCCATGGTGTATTCCATGCCGGCGCAGCCGCCGTTTTTCACGCCGACGCGGAGCCCCATCACGGGCTTGTCGGACCTTGCAATGATCGCATGGACGCGCGCCGCAGCGGCATCGGTGAGGGTCATTGCCTTGGGACGGGGACGGGGAGTTGCCTGGGCCATGTTTTTCACCTTACCACATATTCATTGCAACGCGCGCTTCATCGGACATGCGGCTATGATCCCAAGGCGGATCAAAGACCAGATTGGCCTTGACGCCGGCAACGCCGGCCACTGTCGAGACCGCATTCTCGACCCAGCCCGGCATGTCGCCCGCCACGGGACAGCCCGGGGCGGTTAGCGTCATGTCGATGGCCACGTTGCGGTCATCGTCGATATCGACCTTATAGATGAGGCCGAGTTCATAGATATCAACGGGGATTTCGGGATCATAGACGGTCTTGAGAGCCGACACGATATCATCGGTCATCCGGGCCAGTTCATCGGCGGGGATGGCGGAGGGGTTGGGCGCGTTATCTAGGGCTGCTTGGGTCACAGGAATATCCTCTGGGCAGAGATAAGGGCTTCGGCCAATTTATCAACCTCCTCGCGGGTGTTGTACATGGCGAAGGAGGCACGGCAGGTGGCGGTGACGCCAAAGCGCTGGAGAAGCGGCTGGGTACAATGGGTGCCGGCGCGGACAGCCACGCCTTGGCGGTCGATAACCGTTGCCACATCATGGGCGTGAGCCCCATTCATGTTGAAGGAGAGGATGGCGCCCTTCTCCTTGGCGCGACCAAAGAGGCGGAGCGAATTGATCTCGGAGAGGCGCTGGGTGGCGTAGTCGCGGAGCGTGGTTTCATGGGCGGCGATTTTGTCGAGGCCGATGCCCGTCATGTAATCCAGCGCCGCACCGAGGCCAATGGCCTGGACGATTG
Source organism: Aestuariivirga sp. (assembly GCA_049691635.1). Lineage (GTDB taxonomy): Bacteria > Pseudomonadota > Alphaproteobacteria > Rhizobiales > Aestuariivirgaceae > Aestuariivirga. The sequence continues at coordinate 5,667 of JBAVOA010000270.1, forward strand.
CCGGGGTTCCCGCCTCGAAGCGGTGGGGCGGGTCATTGTAGGAGATGCTTTCGGTGGTGACCTCGTTGATCATCTCGCCGCCACCCTGGTAGGGCGGCATGCGCTTCAAATGTTCGGCCTTGCCGAAGAGCACGCCGATGCCGGTTGGGCCATAGGTCTTGTGGCCGGTGAAGACATAGAAATCCGCATCCAGCGCCTGCACATCCACGGCCATATGGACAGCGGCCTGGCTGCCATCGACCAGCACAGGGATTCCACGGGCATGGGCGAGCTTGATGACTTCCTTGATCGGAACGATGGTGCCCAGCGCATTCGACATGTGGGTGATGGCGACGATTTTGGTGCGGGGGCCTAGCAGCTTTTCAAATTCTTCGATGAGGAAATTCCCGTCCTCGTCAATGGGCGCCCATTTGATCACGGCACCACGGCGTTCCCGGTGGAAATGCCAGGGCACGATGTTGGAGTGGTGCTCAAGGATGGAGAGCACGATTTCGTCGCCTTCATTGATCACCAGGCCGCCGAAACTCTGGGCCACGAGATTGATGGCTTCGGTGGCGTTGCGGGTGAAGACCAACTGATCCTTGGAGGGCGCGTTCAGAAAACGGCGCACACTCTCGCGGGCATCCTCGAAGCTTTGCGTGGCGGCATTGGAGAGGAAATGCAGGCCGCGATGCACGTTGGCATATTCCTGCGTGTAGCTCTTCATCATGGCATCGAGCACAGGTTTGGGCTTCTGGGCCGAGGCGGCGTTGTCCAGATAGACCAAGGGCTTGCCATAGACCTCGCGGGCGAGGATGGGAAAGTCGTGGCGGATTTTTTCGACGTCAAGCATGGCCACCGCCGTGCCGGGTCAGCCACTTGTTGGAGAATTTTACCAGGGCTTCCTTGATGCCTTCATGGACGATCAGGTCAAAGGCTTCACCGACGAAGGCGGCGATGAGCAGCGACTTGGCTTCGGCGGGGGGAACGCCGCGCGACATCAGATAGAAGAGATGGTCATGGTTAAGGTCGCCGGAGGTGGCACCATGGCCGCAGACAACGTCATCGGCGAAAATCTCAAGTTCGGGCTTGGCATCGAACTCGGCCGTCTCGGAGAGCAACAGCGCGTGGCTGGATTGCTTGCCATCGGTTTTCTGGGCATCCTTGCGCACAACCACCTTGCCCTGGAAAATGCCCCGGGCATGATCGTCCATTACGCATTTGAATAGTTCGCGGCTGGTGCAGCGGGGAACCTGGTGGTCGATCACGAGGCGCGTATCGGCGTGCTGCTTGCCACCGAGCATGAAAGCGCCGGAGACTTTCGCGTCAATGCCTTGGCCTGCGAATTCCACGGTGCCGTTCTGGCGGTTTACTTTCGCCCCAGACGTCAAGGTGAAGTCATTGAGCACGGAATTTTTGGACAGCACCACATGGCTATGGCTGAGATGAATGGCCTCCCGGGCTTCGAGCTCAACCTTGATGCGGTCCAGCCTTGCACTTTCGGCAAGGCGGATTTCGGTGACAGAATTCGAAAGGTAGGCGCCCTCGCCCACGTGGGTTTCGATAAGCGTGGCGGAAGCCCCTTTCGCCACTTCAATCACGTTGCGTGTGGCGATGGTGCGCGGCGCGGCGTTGGTTGACAAGAACAGAAGTTCGATGGGCGTATCGTCGGTGCCGGTGATCTTGAGGTGCGCGCCATCGGTAACAAAGACGCGGTTCATATGCAGCACGGGCTCATCATTGCTGATGCGTGTTTCAACATTCCCGCGCTTCAATTGGGAATGGGCAACGGAGAGATGGCCGTTCACGAAAACCATGCGAGCGCCCGCGATTCTTGCAAAAGGCGAAGATGCAATCAGGCGGTCCACATCCTTTGCCGATGCATCAATTTTCTGGCGCGGCGGATAGGGCCGGTCGATAAGCTGGCGCAAATCGGTCCAGCGCCAATCCTCCATCCGGCGATGGGGAAGCGCGAAGCCGAAATCCAATTCAGCCGCAGTTTTGGGAACGACCAGGTTCACGCCGCCTCGCTTTCAAATTCGGCGTAGCCCTTGGCTTCGAGTTCAAGCGCCAATGACTTGTCGCCGGATTTCACGATGCGGCCCTTGGAAAGCACGTGGACCTGATCGGGCACGATGTAGTCCAGCAGACGCTGATAATGGGTGATAACGATCATGGCGCGCTCGGGCGAGCGGAGCGCGTTGACGCCATCGGCCACGACGCGGAGCGCATCGATGTCGAGGCCCGAATCGGTTTCATCGAGGACGCAGAGGGAGGGTTCGAGAACTGCCATCTGGAGGATTTCGGCGCGCTTCTTCTCGCCGCCGGAGAAACCCACATTGACCGGGCGCTTCAGCATGTCGGGGCCGATGTTCAGTTTGGCGGCGCGCTCCTTTACCAGGCGCATGAAGTCCGGGGTGGAGAGTTCCTTTTC
>JBAVOA010000271.1:0-3752 GCA_049691635.1 Aestuariivirga sp.
GCGTTAACGACTTTGAACTGGGGTGGCTGACGGGCCGATCCCACCTAAAAAAAGCTATGCTACGGGGTAAAATATGAATCTTGCAGTCAATATTGCACCACATTTGCCCTATTTGCGGCGGTTTTCGCGGGCTTTGACCGGCAGCCAATACAGCGGCGACGCCTATGTGGCAGCAGTCCTGGAAGCCCTCATAGCCGACCCTGCGCAATTTGAAGGCAAGCCCGATATCAGGACCTCGCTCTACCGCACCTACTGCCGGTTGTGGGAATCAATCTCGCTAAACCTGAAAAACCCGGATCATGGCCTGGATTGGGAGGCCTCCGCCCAGCGGCAACTGTCCAATATTGCGCCTAAAGCCCGCGAAGCCTTTTTGCTGATGGCCGTTGAAGGTTTCAGCAGGGACGAGATTGGCATTATTCTGGCGCGCGATCTGTCAGAAGTTTCGGCCCTTCTGGAAGAAGCATCGCAGACAATTGCCAAGCAAGTCGCCACCGATGTGTTGATCATCGAGGACGAACCGATCATTGCCATGGACCTTGAAGCGCTCGTGGAGAGCCTTGGCCACAGGGTGACGGGTGTGGCGCGCACCGAGAAGGAAGCGCTTCATCTGGCTTCCACCAAGCGCCCCGGGCTTGTGCTGGCCGATATCCAGTTGGCCGACGGAAGCTCTGGCATTGATGCCGTGAACAAGATCCTCCTGAATCTGGAAGTGCCGGTGATTTTCATCACGGCGTTTCCGGAGCGGCTGTTGACGGGTGAAAAGCCGGAACCGGCATTCCTTATTACAAAGCCCTTCATGCCGGACATGGTGAAAGCCGTCGTCAGCCAGGCGCTCTTCTTCGACACAAAACCGCGCGCCGCCGCCTGACTGAATCCCGTCATTTTTGAACGCAGCAGGGGGAACCCGCGTGCGATTTCCACGTTTAGTTTGCATGCCGGGCATTTCAGCTTGGCACAAATCATATGGAGATTGCGATGAACTGGGACCGTGTTGAAGGAAATTGGAAGGAAGTCAAAGGCAAGGCGCAGCAGCAGTGGGGCAAACTCACCAATGATGACCTTGACGTGATTGAGGGCCGCCGCGACGAACTCGAAGGCCGCCTGCAGAAACATTACGGTTATGCCAAGGACAAGGTGAAGGCGGAAGTTGACGCATGGCTTGGACGCATCTGAACAGAGGCGGCCAGGCTCGTGTTCTGGCCGCCATTTACATCTCACAAAAGAGTCATGGATGTTCACAGCAAAAGATTACGACCAAGCGTTGCTCACGCCCCAGAAAATCTTTGATCTTCCTATGGAGGTGGTCGAGACCGAATCCCTGACGGCCAAACAGAAGTTGAAAGTACTGAAGCGATGGGAGGCCGATGCCCACGACCTGGAAGTGGCGACCGACGAGAGCATGAGCGGTGGCGAACGGTCGCGCCTCGGTGAAGTTCGCAGGGCGATCGACGAATTGTGCAAACGCGAAAGTGTCGACGAGAAGAGCCTCGACCTGTTTTAACGCCAGCTCGAAAAAATGGAATACGGGCGGGTTTTGTGATCCGCCCCTTTTTTATGACCGCTGAACCGGCATCGGGACTTCGATCCTGCGAACTCCGCCTTCGTCCTTGAGGAAGATTAAAATTTCATGGGGAGAAAGAATCTGAACATCGGAGGATAGCTCGCCAGAATGTTCAATATGCCGCGACACCTTGATTTCGTAGAGCGCGGCGCCAAACTGCGTCGAAACCTCGAAGGCGTCCCAGTCATCGGGAATACAGGGCTTGATCCGTAGGATGGCCCCTTCACGGCTTATGCCGAGGAGGGCTTCCAGTCCGGCGCGATACATCCAGCCGGCCGAGCCCGTGTACCAGGTCCAGCCGCCGCGGCCCACGTGGGGCGGCATGGAATAGACATCAGCGGCGATGACATAGGGTTCGACGCGGTAGGTCCTCGCCTCTGTTTCCGTGCGCGCATGATTGATGGGATTGAGGAGCGAGAAGATTTTCAAGGCCCGTTCCGCTTGCCCCAGCCTGGCATGGGCAAAGATCGACCAGATGGCACCATGGGTATATTGCCCGCCATTTTCCCGAATGCCGGGCGGATAGGCTTTGATGTAGCCCGGATCCTTGGTGGTCTTGTCGAACGGCGGCGTAAACAGCTGCACAAGGGAATCTGCCGGCCGCACCAGTTGCCTGTAGGATTCATCCATGGCCATCGCGGCTCGCTCCAAGGCTGCGCCACCTGAGATGACAGCCCAGGACTGGGCAATGGAATCGATGCGGCATTCCTCGTTCTCCGCTGAACCAAGAGGAGTCCCGTCGTCAAAATATCCACGGCGGTACCAGCACCCATCCCAACCATGCTCCTCGAGTGCCGCCTGGAGCTTCGCTGCATGGGCGCGCCATTTGGCGGCGCGTTCGCCGTCACCGCGCTCGTCCGCAATTGGCGCAAAGCCGTTCAGGGTTGTGAGCTGGAACCAGCCCAGCCAGACGCTTTCGCCTTTCCCGCCTTCGCCCACCCGGTTCATGCCGTCGTTCCAATCGCCGGTGCCCATCAGCGGCAGGCCGTGGATTCCCTGGTTCAGACTCCGATCAAGGGCCCGCGCACAATGGTCGTAAAGCGACGCCACTTCTTCCGACAAGGCAGGCTGGAAGAACGCATCATGCTGGTCCGGTGCGAGTGACTGGCCTTCAAGAAAATGCATGCTTTCATCAAGGATGGCGTGGTCCTCAGTCACCTTCAGGTATTGGCTCACGCAATTTGCCAGCCAGACGGTGTCATCGGATATGTGGGTTCTGACGCCCACGCCGGTGGCGGGAAGCCACCAGTGCTGGAAATCGCCCTCGACGAATTGCCGTGCCGCGGCACGCAGGATATGTTCGCGTGCAATGGCCGGACGGCTGGTCAACAAGGCGCAAGAATCCTGCAACTGATCACGGAAGCCATAGGCCCCACTTGTCTGGTAGAAGCCTGACCTCGCCCACATGCGGCAGGCAAGTGTCTGGTAGAGAAGCCAGCCGTTGAGCATGATGTCGAGTGACCGGTCAGGCGTCTTCACTTGGACTGCGCCCAAAGTCTCCGCCCAGTAACGCTTTACATCGTCCATGACCTCGTCGAGGCTCTTTTCCCTGTAACGCATGACCAGGGATTGTGCTTCACTGGCATTTGGCGCAGCGCCCAACATGATCATCACGTCTATGCTGCCGCCCGGTTCAAGGGTGACGGTGGTCTGCAGGGCGCAACACGGATCAAGTCCGGCGCCGGTCCGGTTTGACAGTGCTGTGAGGCTGGTCAGGGCGCGCGGCGCGGCAAGATGGCCATAGGCACCGAGGAACTCGCGCCGGTCGCCGGTCCAACTGGTTTGTTTGCCTCCCATGTCGGCAAAGGCCACTTGCTCGCCCGCCTGCGTGCTCCACGGATTTCGCGCAAACATGGCTCGCGACGGCTCATCGATTGTTGTCTTCACATAGGGCGCCGTGGCGGCCCGTGTCGTTCCCAAGACCCACTCGGCATAGTAAGTTACAGTCAATGTTCGGGAAGAGGACGATTCATTCTTCAATCTCAAGCGGGAGAGCTTTACCGGGTCTACCAATGGGACGAGATGCAGCAGCTCCATATGCAGCTTGTCAACGTTGCGTTCGAACACGCTGTAGCCGAAGCCATGCCGGGCCAGATGTGTGCCGTCATTTGATTTCAGCGGAGCAAAGGTGGGCGCCAAGAGTTGCCCGTCATTTTTGTCTTGCACATAGATTGCCTCGCTTGGCATATTG
>JBAVOA010000272.1:0-1622 GCA_049691635.1 Aestuariivirga sp.
GGCTCGCATGGGTGGTGGCTGCGAGGAGGTCCGCACTTTTTGATACGTCTTGGACCATGGTAGCCTCCTAGGATCAGCCCGCGCGGATAGCCCTCTCAGACGAGAGGGCTATCCGACGGCTGATGCCTTATCCTCGCAGCAACGCTAACGCTTGCTGTGGCAATGCATTGGCTTGGGCCAAGATGGCAATGCCGGACTGCGTGAGGATCTGGTTCCTCGTGAACAAGGAGGTTTCTTGAGCAATGTCAGCATCACGGATTCGTGAGTCTGCTGCCGTGAAATTCTCCGCCGTGACCGTCAGGTTTTGAATCGCGGCATCGAAACGGCTTTGAATCGACCCGTAATTCGCACGAGCGGTTGCCACCGAGCTGATCGCGCCGTCAATGTTGGACAGAACCGCCTGTGCGGCCGCCGCAGTTGACACGCTCGCCCCGGTCAATCCGACCGATGCGACATCGAGGTCATCCAGTGCGACAGACAAGGAGTTGCCCGTCCCGCTCTTGAACCCGACGAACACCGAGAAGGTGTTGCTGGCTCCGCTCAGAAGCGCTTGGCCGTTGAATTCCGTCGTCGTCGAGATTCGATCGATTTCAGAACGCAACGCCACAAATTCCTGGTCCAGGTACGACCGCTCGGTCGTGCCGACCGTACCACTGGCCGCTTGGGTGGCCAATTCACGCATACGGCCCAACAAACTACCGATCGACGCGGCCGCGCCGTCGGCCGTCTGTGTCAAGCTGATGCCGTCGCCCGCATTCCGGGTGGCTTGGTTGATGCTGCGGATCTGCGCCCGCAAGGTTTCAGAGACGCCCAATCCCGCCGCATCGTCGGATGCGCGGGTAATGCGCAAGCCAGACGACAAGTGTTCAACCGATTTCGCCAATGAGGCTTGGTTGACCGACAGGTTCCGCTGCGCGGCCAGGGACGAGATGTTGGTATTGACGACTAATGCCATGACGTACTTCCTCCTGAAGGCTCTGCACTACTCTCAAACATTCGCCAGCGTCCGTGCCAACGAGGTGGTAACGAGGCCTGATGAAGATGTGCGCACATCCCGCTCATCCCATTACCGTGTTGCTGTGCCCCTTATCGGCACCCGATCAGGAAGACTTAAGTGTTTCAAGAAGCACATGAAATGACTGTAATGAAAGCCATTACCTGTCTGTGTGCTGTATTGGAGCACAATGAACATCAAGCGGCCAAAGTGGGTTCAGTCAGGCGCGGCAATAATTCGTATTCCAACACATCGGCGATACGGACAGGGTCGGCGCTGGAGCGCGCCCCTAACAGTTCGTGAATCCAGGGGAGGAGTGTGGCGGTTGACAGGCCCGCGACGCCTTGAGTGTGCCCGGCTTCTAACATCTCCGTGTAGTCCGCCAGGCGTCCAAGCCAGGTGTCGATCGAGCCGACATGACCGGCTCCCGAACGCAAAAGAGTGACCAGGCTTTGACCATCCGTTCGCAACTGGGCGGCAAAGCGATCGATGGCATGTTTCGCTTCTGTAATGATGGAGTGAAGAGATTTAGAAACCGCTTTGACCGCACCCAGATCCTTGCCGGATTGATTCAGAAACATCGGTGCAAGATCGCGATCGCTGATCGCCTTCCCGCCGATGGTTAACG
>JBAVOA010000273.1:0-1721 GCA_049691635.1 Aestuariivirga sp.
CTGAGATTCTGAATGATTTGAACGACAATATCAAGGTCCTGAAGCGGGATGTTTTCGAAAGGTTCAGGCACTTCGGGCACATGTCCGAAAAGCCGATTTTCATCGTCGGGATGCCCCGTTCGGGAACAACCCTGACGGAGCAGATTATTGGAAGCCATTCCCAGGTTGAAGGCGTTGGCGAGCTGGACCGCATGGGCAGGATGGCCCTCAGCTTCTCAACGCCCGGTGGCATGCAGCAGGTTTTGGACAAGATGGCTGAGGTTGGCCCGGAGCAGTGGAAAAATGCGCCCCAGCAATACTTGAACCTGATCGACGCGCTGGCGCCGGACGCGCGCCACACGGTGGACAAGATGCCTCACAACTTCAGTCGTCTTGGCTTCATTCATCTGTGTTTTCCAAATGCCAGGATCATCCACTGCAAACGCAATCCGCTCGACAATTTCATTTCCGCCTATCAAAATCCGATGGCGCTGTTTCACGGCTATTCCTTCAATCAGGCGAGCTACGGGGAGTACTACGCCAACTATCTGCGGTTCATGGATCACTGGAAGGTGGAATTGCCAATCCGCATCTACGAATCCCGGTATGAGGCTCTGACGGCAAACCCCGAGGCGGAGGTCCGCCGCCTGTTGGAATTTCTGGGCTTGCCCTGGGAGGACGCCTGCTTGAAATTTAATGAGCGGGAATCAACGGTGCGAACCTTCAGTCAATTGCAGGTTCGCGCACCCATTGGCACAGGCTCTGTGAATCGCTGGAAAAGATATGAAAAACATCTTGGGCCGCTGATCTCGACACTGCAGGACGCGGGTGTCGAGTTTTAGAAACGGTGCGACTCTCTATGAAGCTCAGTTTGTCACGCAGGGTTGGCCCGCATACTGCGCCAGCGTGGCCCAGTTCTGCGAGCACGTGGTGTTGGTGCACAGGAATTTGGCAAGGGTTGCTGAAGGCACGGCATGGGCCAGGTTCAGGGGCTGGCCGCTGCCATCGGAGAGCGTGCTCACAACCATGCCGGCCAGCCTCCCTTGCGAGTCAAACACAGGCCCCCCCGACTCTCCCTTTTTTGTATCCATGTCCATGACCATGGCGTCGGGATAACCGAATTTTCCGTATTGCACAGGGCGGCCGAAACTCATGGATTCGACCGTTCCAAAACGCGCCGTGTCACCCTGTGCATGGGGCTTGCCCAGTGAAAAAAGCGTGGCGCCTTTGGCCAGGCAAGCGTTGGTGACTGGTGTTGCCGCGTGGCCCGCGAAGCCCTTCAGCTTGATAAGGGCCATGTCATTTTCTGGCAGGATGCTGACAACCTTTCCGGAATAGATCCGGCCATTGGCGGCGCGCGCCGAAACCGAGTTTCCCGCCTCAACGGCCACATGGGCCGCCGTCATGATGTAACCGTCATTGGCCACTACGAAACCGCTTCCGGAAGTGACGGCAGTCTTTCCGGCCTTTTCGCCCGATTTTGTCTTGTCTTCAATCTTTGAGACCGTGAGCGTTACATAGGAGGGGCCAACCTGGCCAACGAGAGATGCCATGCCCTGGCCGAGCGGAGCCCCAGCGGGCTGGAGTGTTTGCTGCAGGTCGATGGAACGGCTTTCAACACCGACTTCGCCAGTTGAACAACCGGACAAAACCACTGCAAGCAAGAAAAATGAAAATCGGGGATCAACGCGCACTATCTGCCAACCTTTTCGCTTGGTCATTAACCAAGCATGATCGAAAAT
>JBAVOA010000274.1:0-1954 GCA_049691635.1 Aestuariivirga sp.
ACAACCGAGAACATAGTTGCCATTTGGCGCAAGCTGAGGCCGCCGATTGCGGTGCTGCTCATGGCGGCATCGCTCTTTTGCATTGTTTTTTTTTCATCCCTGGGCTTTAGCACCGCACATCCTCGCAATTCCGATGGCGGAGCGCCTGGAGCCAGCCGCGGCCTGCAGTTCATCGTCCAAGGAAAAACCGCTGCAGCCAAACTGGTCAACGACCTGCAGCAGATTCCCGAGGTCGGAACGGTGCGGTGGATGGGAACATTTCTCCCCCAACAGGTTGCACAGAAGCAAAAAATATTGCTGGGCCTCGCCGGCGCCCTTCCCGGGACAAGTGTTGCCGGCGCCGTCGGTCCCTATGATCTCATTGAAAATCTTCGCGGAATTGAGTTGGCTCTGCGCGTTATTGCCGATGAGGCGGGCACCGATGAGGGATTGCGCGCCAGTGCCCACGAACTCCGGCGCTCACTCGCCGTGTTGCTCAGTTCCGGCAAGACCATGGAACAGACCGCCGTGCAACTTGAGCGCCTGCTGTTTTCCGGGTTTGGTGAATTGCAAAGGGCGTCTGGCGAGCTTTCGCGTCTTCCAGCTCCGCAATATTCCAATTTTGACCAAAATCTGCGTGCCCTCTATGTGTCTGACGGTGACAAGTGGCGTCTGGAGGTATCGCCCCGGCGCGCCATCACGGCAAAGGCCTTTATCGATGCCACGAAAGTAGTGGGGATCGCCCCCCAGGGACCACTGGTGGTCGAACAGGCGGAGTTGCGCTCACTTGCATCAAAGTCCGAAACGGAACTTGGTTTTGGCTTTGTTTTCATTTTACTTCTCGCTCTGGCCTTCTTGCGCAACTTTCTGGAATGGCTGATTGTCGTGGCGTCTTCGCTGCTGGTCCTGCCGCTCTATGCCGCCTTCGTGGTGACCACGGGAACGGCAATCAGCCCCTTGACGCTTCCGGCCCTGATCATGGTTTCCCTGTTTGGCGCCACCATGGCGTTGCTTCAGGTGGCGCAGAAGTGGCGGCCGCAGATCACACTGCGGACCATTCTGCTCCCGGCGGCGGCAACCATTGTCATCGTTCTGCCATTCAGGCTGTTGCATGTGCAGGAATTTGAGGCCTTCACCAGCACACTTCTCCTCCTCCTTCTGGGTGCGATCATTTTTAACCTGACAGTCGCGTCCCAATTTTGCGCCTGGGCAGATGGCTGGAGGTCTTCAAGCCCGAGACCGGACGCGGGGCGCGTTGCTCCCCAGCCCCGCGAAGATTTCGGCGATGATGTCTTTTGATGTCATTGCCGCATCTACATATTGCTCTCCAGGACTCGCGTGGCCGACAAAGCGGTCGGGCAGGAACATGGTGCGGATTTTGCAGGCCGCAGAGAAAAGATTGTGGCGCGCGGCGAAATGCAGAACCTGTGTGCCAAAGCCGCCAATGGCGCCTTCCTCGATGGTGATCAGAACTTCATGTGTGCGGATGAGTTGCCGGATGAGTGCCTCATCAAGCGGTTTTGCAAACCTCGCGTCTGCCACCGTGATTGAAAGGCCCTGCAAAGCGAGTTCGTCACCGGCCTTCAGGCACTCCTGCAGGCGTGCACCAAGCGAAAGGATGGCCACCCTCAAGCCTTCCCGGATGATCCGGCCCTTGCCGATCTCAAGCGGAATGCCAACCTCTGGCAGATCAACGCCCACTCCTTCACCACGCGGATAGCGGAAAGCGCATGGCCCGTCGTTGATGGCCGTCGCCGTTGCCACCATGTGAACCAGCTCGGCTTCGTCGGACGCCGCCATCACCACCATGCCGGGCAGGGACGAGAGATAGGATATATCGTAACTGCCCGCATGGGTGGCGCCGTCCTGGCCAACCAGCCCGGCGCGGTCAATGGCAAATCGTACCGGAAGCTTTTGCAGGGCCACGTCATGGACAATCTGGTCATAGGCCCGCTGCAGGAAGGTGGAGTAGATG